>CAYSGV010000229.1:0-4910 GCA_964430685.1 uncultured Gammaproteobacteria bacterium | reverse complement strand
AAATATTTAAAGCATTTTTTGCATCTAACGGATGAACGCTTTCAAAAAAGCGTTCGGGTGTATTAACCAAATTATCGCATATTTGATTATACGAAAATGTTATTGCATTATTTTCTTTATCACGGAGCTCCAGTTCAAAATCCTCAGTTTGAGCTAATATTTTAACCAAAAACTCACGTGTTTCGGTAATTGTAACATTATTACTAACCAATTTAAATTCTATGAATATCCCACAAAAGTAATATGATTTGGGATCGACTAGCTCGCCATCAGTATAAAATAAAAGGGGAGTGATTTTAGCTGTTAAAAATGGGTTAAAGCTGTACGAAAAAAACAACATTTTTCGGGGTTTGACTTCATGCATCGTTTTAAAGATAACAGCAGGTTTACCTTGGTAAAGAATAGCTAATGATTTTAGATTTGCGGTAGCGATAGTTTTTGTTGGTTTTGTTAAAAAACGGTAGTATTTTACTAGGTCCTCTTGCGATGGTGCATGTTGAAAAAATCGGCTAATATTTCCATAATTGCGGGCATCAAAAAAAAGATTGGGTTGTTCCACCCCCGTTTTAGGCAAACATGATGTTCGCATATCAAATTGGTATCTTCGATCAGTTATTTTATTTTGATCAGTAAAAACTGCTGCAGCATATATTTGCACTGGGTGATTTGGTGGCAGCGTCGTTTTACCACGATACATCACGCCCTTACCAACGCCTCCTTCCATGTCACAGACCACCATATCAGGTGGATTGGTTTCAGCTTGAGTAAGTTCTTTTTGTGCTTGTTGATAATTTTGCATCATATCGTAAGGTATATTATTTTTGATGAACAATTCTTTCAGTTCGGCAAAAGAGTGGAATTCTCCTTTAATATTATACTTTTCAAGCAGTGCTTTACCATTTGCAACATACTCGTTCTCCATCACAGTTTGTTCAGGTTGATTGAGTTGTTGCTGTACATCCGATGATGCGACGGTACCTTCAATCCAAGTAAAATTATTTTGTGCAGCAAATTGATCAATGGGTATGGCTTGCACATCTAACAGTGCTGGACTACTTGCAACATGAACGTGTGTGGGTTTGGGGAAAGAAAATATTTCTGCGAATTCTTGTTGAGTAGGTTTTTCCATCATAGTCCTCATCGTTATAGTTAATATGGAATGATACTAAATATCATTGCGAAGGATTTCAATAGGAATCTCAGGAGGCTAAGATCAGGTTAAGAGTGCTTTTCAGGAGATTGCCACGCTGCTTCGCTCCTCGCAATGACAGGAAAAGAAGGTTCCTGCAATGACAGAAACGAACGCCCTCACAAGCACAAAATATCCCAGAATCATGGCGCGCCCGGAGAGGCTCGAACTCCCGACCACCTGGTTCGAAGCTCGCGGGTTATGTTTTAACTTATTGATTTTAAATTATTTTAACCATGGGCGCCCATTGCAAAATGCAGGATTTAGCACAACAAAGTATAACTCACTCCCACGAAATCCCACAGTGGTGATTGGTGGTACGCAGGGATGTGGTGCTTCAAAGAAGCTCTGTTTATACATTGTTGGTAGAGCTTATGTTAATCAAGAGAATGGCGAATTCGGATAAGTGCTGGTGTAGGTTATGTGGATATACAATCTAGCGACCAGCCAACTCTTGAAAATTGATAGGACAAAATGATTAACAGACAGATACGTAAATTTTACTTTATTGATTTTATAGGTAATTTCTCAGGGTCGCCCATTGCAAAATGTGCAGTAAAGCGTAACGAAGCACGGCTGATTCCCGCAAAAGTCCCGCAGTCGTAATAGTTGACATAAGTATTCAGCTGGCTCACATTTTCATGGTTAAGCTCCATGAATTACGTGCCAAGAAAATTTATAGACAAGTAAAATGCTTAGAAATTTACCGACATAGACCTGAAAGCTTTTTAGACGCGTTTATTCTTTGTCGTTAAAAAAATTATCTAAAGTTACCACACCGCTAATCATATCCTCAGCATAATAGTTATTTTTTATGCCATTAACAGAAATAAAGGCAAGGAACAACTGCTTTTTGGTTCGTGTTTGCTCTTTAAATACATCCATTTTGCGTTGTAACGTATCTACGTATTCTTTTGTGAGAATAAAGGGTTCATCATTGTATTTGATTTCACAGAGTGTAATCACATCATCCTTGCGGTCGAATAATAAATCGATTTGCGCACCACGTGTTTTTGAACCTTTACGCGGAACATACCGCCATGAATGGGCGATTGCACTTGGACTAATCGAAAGCGCTTTTCGGATAGCGGAAATATGCTTATAACATACAGCTTCGAAAGCATACCCCAACCAAGTGTGCCATTCAGGCGTTCTCTGCATTGCTTGCCAATTTCCTTTATCTAAGGATTTTCTTTGTAATGCTTTTCGAATAGGTGCAATCCATTGAAGATAGAAATAAGTATATTCATCAGCAAGTCGATAATAAATTCCCTGGCGTTCATGGTGGTAGGGCATAAAACTCATAATAAAACCAGTTTCCTCTAAATCTTTTAGCGCCTTTATCCCAACACTGCCCATTGCTGAGGGCCCAATACTTTTGAGTAATTCACGTTGCCCAATGCCATATCGCCGGCTAGCAATGGCCTTTATTAACTGAATGTAGACTTCTGCCTGGTCAAACAAAGAAGAGAAGAGATTATCAAATTCTTCTAGTAAAATGCTTTTTTCTCTGAACGCGAGTTTCTCAATAATCTGTATCGCTGATAATCCTTTCTCAATATGGGATAAATAGTAAGGCACTCCGCCCGTGACCATATAAATCAATAGAATTTGTTGATTCTTGAGCTTGACCCCTTGAGTTGCTAAGTAGTGTTTTGTATCGGAAAGGGTAAAAGGCTCTAAATGAATTTTACGTGTGATGCGATTATGTAGACCACCTTTATTGTTAATTATTTTGCGAATAATCCATGAAGCATTTGAACCACAAGCAATTAATTTTATTCTCCTATCGTTAGACCAATGCTGATTCCAATAATAATCTAATTCCTGCAAAAGCATGGATTTTTTGGTAGCCATCCAAGGCAATTCGTCAAAGAATAAGATTATTTTTTTGCTTTTTGTTTGTTGCTTTATCGCTTCAGTTAATATATTAAAAGCTTCATCCCAATTTTTCGGGACAGCAAGAGATACCCCACCATAAAACACTTTGCCAACTTGTTGAATAAAATGAATCAGTTGTTTTAATTTTGAACCTTCTTTTGTTCCAGTTACATTGAAAAATACCACATTTTTTTGGGTAAAGAATTGACGAATTAAAAAAGTTTTACCGACACGTCTGCGGCCGTAAAGGGCTAGAAATTCTGGCTTGTTCGAATCTAACAATTGCTGTAACGTGTTAATTTCTTCGATACGTCCCACAAGACGATGACTCATGATTTATGCCTCTGTATTAGTATTCATCCTATCATGCTAAGATATACAGAGCACTAAGTCAATATTTAGTATTAGTATTCTATTTATTTTAAGGGGATAAGTAGAGCACTAAGGCAAAGGAATCACAAGTAATATTGGCAAGATGCTTGGTTTCTTGTAATTTAGTAACTTGCCCTTGAAATTTTGGGTAATGATATACTGCTCTCGTCAAGCAGGGGATAAGATGACAAACCATTAAATTTAAAAACTCATTTATATAAATCAAATATCGAGGCAATATAATTGAAATATACAACATCAACTATAAACGCACAAAATGAAATCGTTCCTTGGCTTGCTGCGAAAGATGCTCTTGCCTATACCCCTTTTTCACCTCCAGAAAAAGATTATTTTTTTCTTTATAATTTTATTTTGCCAACGATATTTAGTGAAAAAGTCAATCGTAGAAGACGCCATTGGTTTGGGGATGATGCAGGAAAAAGTGATTTTCAAGTCCAGTTACTGCGAAATTTTTGGGCCGATGCACGAAATGGCAATATCATGCCGGTCCTGGTTCGAAATTCCCTCGCTAATTTCGAAAATGATGAAGCGCCGATTGCCCTATTTAAAATTAATTGTTTTAGCATGGGACAATCATCACCTCATTACCTGTTTATTCAGCATGGCTCGTATCTTTTCATCCCAATACGGAAACAACCATTGTTAGAATCAGGCTCCGTGCTGTTACATCGAGGTATTGGCAAATCAAATATCTATCATTTTTATCAGATGCCAACAGAAAGCTGTTTGCTTAATCGTTACAAAATTGATTTATCGAATTCATTCTCGGATTCTGTTACAAGCTTTATTGCTGCACATGCATCGGTGCGCAGAACAGAAACGAGCCACCTGCTTGATTCAGTGGGTTATTTTTGGTTATCGCACCTATCTGATAATACGGACGATGCTTATGAGTCTTTAGTCCGCGCTATTGGCCAATGTACACTTTAAACGAAGATGTTGCCAAATATAAATTTGGTCCAAATTATGTAACATTTACATCTCCTGTTACAAATATTAGAATTTGTACGTATTTTACTGGAGAGTGCGAGGCAAGGGTATTATCGGCTAATCATTTAATACCTGTTGAAACAGTAAATTGTAAATTGTTTGATAAGGATTAAGATAATGATGTTATCCCAGATTGATATCCCTAACGTCTCATATATCTATTTGTACCCTAAACCAATTAGCATGAGACTAGGCGAAAATAGGCTCATTGATATTTGCGTTAATGAAATGGGACTGAATCCTCGTGACGGGGCTGTTTTTGTGTTTTTTAATCAAAAGCAGGATAAGATAAAATTATTTTTTCTTAACGATTCAGGCAGCCAGGAAATAATGAAAGTCTTACCTAAGGGCGGTTTTTTAATACCTGTTGCGAGCAATAATCAAAAATATATCAAAATAGAATCGAAGAAGTTGCCCACTTTGCTTCGGTTGTCAACAAATTCTATTTGATTCACTT
>CAYSGV010000228.1:0-4918 GCA_964430685.1 uncultured Gammaproteobacteria bacterium | reverse complement strand
TCGCAGGTTCAAATCCTGCCCCCGCTACCAAAAGTGTGAACAGTAAAAATATTGTAAGGTATTTTGTTCATTTTAAGGTGTACAATACGGTTTCTAATTATTGAGGTGGGCGTTAGCCCATTTTTTGTTTATGGCTAATATCAAGACGAATTTGTCAGAAGTGCTCGAAAATGCTGTAGCAGCATTGGATTATGAGCTGGTTGGTTTTGAGTTTGAGCCACGACGTCACCGGGCTTTGTTGCGGATTTACATCGATAAACCGGGTGGTATTAATGTGGCAGATTGTGCACGTGCGAGCAGACATATCGCTGGCGTTTTGGATGTTGAAGATCTTTTGCATGGACCATATAACTTAGAAGTATCTTCTCCTGGAATTGAGCGGCCATTATTTGTCATCGCACATTTTCAGCGGTATGTAGGGGAACAAGTGGATATAAAATTAAAAACGCCAGTTGAGGGGCGTCGGACACTTGTAGGAACGATTACAGAGGTGAGCGGGGATCGTATAACGATTACAACAACAGATAGTCGACAATATCATATTCTTCATGAGAATATACAAAAAGCGCATCTCATTGAAGGAAAAAAGGACTAAACGTGCAGTAAAAAAGCAGATCACCAAAAATGTTGATGTGAGGCGAGACAGATGATTAAAGGCAAAGAATTAGTATTAATGGTGCGTGCACTCTCGCATGAAAAAGATATACCCGAGAGAGAAATATTTGAAGCAGTCGAAAAAGCATTTGCGACAGCCGTGCGTAAACATTATGGAAATGAAGCTGAGATCAAAGTCAAAATTGATACCCAAAAAGGTAATTTTGATATTAATCGATTGTGGCAGATTGTTGCAACGGCAGATGAAATAATTCAGCCAGACAAACAAATGACACTTCAGGAAGCCGAGAAGAAATTTAAAGACCAAGAAGTTAAAGTTGATGCAATTGTTGAAGAACCATTAAGCCTTTTAGCGGGTGAAGATTTAGGTCGAATTGCGGCACAAATTTTCAAACAAGGCATTACCGAAAATGTGAAGAAAGCTGAACGATTAAAGATCGTCAGCTCATATCTAGCGAAAAAAGGAAAGTTACTCACCGGCAGTGCGAAAGCAGTTAAACGCGACCATATACTGCTCGATATTAGTGGGGCAGAAGCTTGTTTGCCGCGTGAAGAAATGTTGCCGCGTGAAGCGGTGCGCGTGGGTGATAAATTACGTGTCTATTTATATGACGTTCATTATGAACCGCGTGGTCCACAATTATTTGTCAGTCGTATCCGTCCAGGAATGCTCATTGAGCTCTTCCGCTTAGAAGTACCTGAAGTTGCAGAAGACTTAATTGAAATTCGTGCCGCTGCACGTGATCCAGGTCAACGTGCCAAGATTGCAGTGAAAACCAATGATGGCCGTATAGATCCAGTTGGTGCATGCGTCGGTATGCGTGGCGTGCGCGTGCAAGCCATATCCAACGAATTGGGTGGCGAACGGGTCGATATTATTTTATGGGATGATAATCCGGCGCAATTAGTCATTAATGCAATGGCGCCTGCGGAAGTATTGTCACTGATGGTCGATGAAGATACACATACCATGGACATCATTGTTAAAGAAGAACAATTGTCGCAAGCAATTGGACGTAATGGACAAAATGTGCGCTTGGCCAGTGAATTAACTGGTTGGACTTTAAATGTTTTAACTGAACAAGAAGCGCAAACCAAACAAGAAACTGAAGCTGAAAATGTCGTTGACTTATTTATGTCAGCACTCGATATCGATGCGGAAGTTGCTAATTTATTAGTGAACGAAGGATTTTCAACTCTAGAAGAAGTGGCGTTTGTTCCGCGCGAAGAATTATTAGCGATCGATGTGCTTGATGAAGAAATTGCCGATGAGTTACAGCAACGTGCTCAAAATGCATTAGAAGCAAAAGCACAAGAGGCAAGTGAAGAAAGTGGACCTGCCTCAGATTTACTATCTCTACCCGGTATGACTGAAGAGATTGCCAATCGATTAGCCTCGCTCAAAATATTAACGCGAGACGATTTAGCAGAGCTTTCAGTAGATGATTTACTCGAAATAGATGGTATGAGTGAGCAACAAGCTGCGGAATTGATCATGGCAGCCCGTGCACATTGGTTCCATGAGGAAGAGGATAAGTAAAGAGGTGTTACCTATGACAGAACGCGTGACTGTCAAAAAAACTGAAAAGTCTAAAACGAAAAATGAAACAACAGAAAAAGAAGCAAAACCTGTTTCACCGAAGACCATTACGTTAAAACGAACGAGCTCATTTGAAGTTAAAAGTGGTCGTAAAACCATTAACGTGCAAGTTCGTAAGAAGCGTGTTTTTGTTGTTAAACCAGAGGCTGAAGCACCTGGAGCCGCACCTGTTTTGGAACCAGAAGTACCAGCAGTAGAAGCGGTACCAGAAGTCACGACAAGTGTTGCACCTCCGATCGCACCTGCTGTTGAAGTTGAAGAAGTTAGTGCTGAGATTACTGCTGAACAACAGAAGACAGCTGAAGCGAAACGTGAAGCCACAGTAAAACCGCCCGTTACCACCAAAAAACCAGGTAAATATGGGCATGAAGGTGCTGAAGATGAGTTTGGTGATAAGCATGGGAAGGCTAAAGCCGCGGCGAAAAAACCGAAACGTAATCAGGTTGAAACGCTTACTCGTCTGAATAAAAGAGATTTGTTGAATGTTGAAGAAGAGTACGAAGAGCTTTCGCTGGGCCGAAGACGCCGTCGGCCTCAGAAAGATCGCCGACCTTCAGTTGCTGAATCATTAAAACAAAGTTTTGAACGTCCTACTGCGCCAGTGATACGCGTCGTTGCTATTCCGGAAAGTATTTCCATTGCAGATTTAGCTCAGCGCATGTCAGTCAAAGGTACAGAAGTAATCCGCATCATGATGAAATTAGGTGCAATGGTCACCATCAATCAAGTTATTGACCAAGAAACAGCTGCAATTGTGGTTGAAGAAATGGGACATAAAGCAAAATTAATTCATGAAGACGAATTAGAACAATCACTTGGTTTGGACATTGAAGTAAAAGGTGAAAAGACAACACGTGCGCCAGTGGTAACCATCATGGGCCACGTTGATCATGGTAAAACATCGCTTCTAGATTATATTCGACGTACAAAAGTAACCAGTACTGAAGCCGGTGGTATTACACAGCATATCGGTGCATATCACGTTAAAACGGATAAAGGCGAAATTACATTTTTAGATACACCAGGTCATGCTGCATTTACCGCGATGCGCGCACGTGGTGCTAAGTGTACCGATATTGTTGTTTTGGTTGTTGCAGCAGATGATGGTGTGATGCCACAAACCATTGAAGCGATTCAACATGCAAAAGCAGCGAATGTGCCTATTGTGGTCGCGGTGAATAAGATGGATAAACCCGATGCTGATCCAGAGCGTGTTAAATCTGAATTAGGTAATCACGGCGTTATTCCTGAAGAATGGGGTGGCGAAAATATATTTGTACCGATATCAGCAAAAACCGGCATGGGTGTTGATGCCTTACTTGATTCTATTCTCGTGCAAGCCGAAGTGTTGGAATTAAAAACAGTGGTGCATGCACCAGCTCGAGGCGTGGTGATTGAATCTGAGTTGGATAAAGGTCAAGGACCTGTAGCGACCGTTTTAGTACAAAGTGGCACGCTGCATAAAGGGGATGTGGTTTTGGCCGGGTTAGTCTATGGCCGTGTACGAGCAATGAAAAATGAATTAGGCCATTTGATCCTTGATGCTGGTCCGTCTATTCCAGTCGAAATTCTTGGTTTATCAGGTGTGCCATCGGCTGGCGATGAAGTGATTGTTATTGAAAACGAGCGTAAAGCTAGAGAAGTGGCTTTATTTAGGCAAGGACGTTTCCGTGATGTCAAACTAGCCAAACAACAAGCAATTAAATTAGGCGCCGCATTTGCACGCATGGGCGAAGGTGCACTGAAATCATTAAATATTGTATTGAAAGCAGATGTGCAAGGTTCTGTGGAAGCAATTAATGAAACCTTGAGTAAACTATCTACCGATGAAGTTAAGGTCAACATCATTGCCAGTGGGGTTGGTGCCATCAATGAGTCGGATGTGAATTTAGCACTCGCTTCGCAAGCAGTCATTTTAGGGTTTAACGTTCGCGCTGATGCAAGTGCACGGCGTTTGGTTGAATCCAATGGAATTGATATGCGTTATTACAGCATCATTTATGAAATGGTTGAAGATGTTAAAAAAGCGCTGTCAGGAATGTTATCACCTGAAATTCGCGAGGAAATTATTGGTCTGGCTGAAGTACGTGATGTATTTAGTTCTTCCAAACTGGGTACAATCGCCGGTTGTATGGTGACGGAAGGTAATGTGCAACGACAAGCACATATTCGCGTTTTACGTCAAAACGTTGTGATTTATGAAGGTCATTTAGAATCGTTGCGCCGCTTTAAAGAAGATGTAAATGAAGTGCGTGCGGGCATGGAATGTGGTATCGGGGTCAAAAATTACAACGACGTACGTGTCGGTGATCAAATCGAAGTCTTCAAGAGAATCGAAGTGATGCGAAAGATCTAGAAAAACGTTTAGATTCATTTGTGTAAAATCCCCCCGCCTCGCTTGCGCAAGGCGGGGGGATTTTAAGGAATCATCAGGAAATTAAGAATACAATAAAGAGTAAAAATGGTGAAGCAGTGCCACAAATAACTCCCCGTCAAGCTAAATTAAGTGATCAAATTCGTCGTGAGTTAGCATTAATTATTCGCGATAGAATGAGTGATCCACGCGTTGGCCGCATTACCGTCAGTGAAGTGGGTTTGGCTAAAGATTTGTCATCCGCGAAAATTTATATCTCAACGTTGGACGATGAAACGCGTGCGAGTTCGGTGGCAGCGCTCAATCATGCAGCGGGTTTTTTGCGCAGC
>CAYSGV010000227.1:0-4946 GCA_964430685.1 uncultured Gammaproteobacteria bacterium | reverse complement strand
CACTCATGCGCGAATTCATTGGCGCATTTGGTTTAGGATTAAAATCATCTGACATCATAAAAGTCTCCGTTTAGATATATATGGTAACTTAGACAAGATTGTAACATAAATTCTTGTAGCGCGGACTAAGCTATGCTAAGTCCTCGGATCCCTGCTTTCGCGAACACAGCCTGCCCCGTACTCTTTTGTAACGGGGTCGCCAAAAGGCTCCTAAGACCACGCTACGATCTATACTTCTAATTCAACGGCGCTTTGCGCACGCAACATACCATGCTTACGCATTTTTTCAACCAAAGTGGTCCGTCGTATATTTAATATCGGCGCAGCATGCGCAACAACACCCTGTGTACGTGCTAACGCTTGCGTAATTAAACTTTTTTCTGCTGCTAATAAATAAGCTTTAAGATCTAGCCCATCTGCTGGCAAAGCAATACTGGTTACGCCCTCTACATTCGTAGCAACTTCTGTTGCATAAAGCGACTGGATAAACGATCCGAAAAATGAATTCGATGTTTCATCCGCTAAAGAATGGTGAAACTTAACGGGCAATTCATTTATGCTTATAGACTGTCCCGGATATAAGATTGCTAAACGCTCAATTAAATTAGCCAATTCACGCACATTGCCGGGCCAATCATATTGACACAATGCCTCGATTGCTTGCGGTTGAAATTCAATGCGGCTACGTTGGCTCATTTTACCACAGGCAAGAATATCGTCTATCAATAGTGGAATATCTTCACTACGTTGTTTTAAAGCAGGAATATCTATAGGAAATACATTTAATCGGTAATATAAATCTTCACGAAATTGGGCGTTAGCGATGGCTTCTTCTAAATTACGATGGGTTGCAGCAACAATGCGCACATCTGCAGCGATACTGTTATTACCACCCACTCTTTCAAAATTACGCTCTTGTAACACACGCAATAATTTCACTTGCATATTAAGTGGCATATCACCAATTTCATCTAAAAATAATGTACCACCTTGTGCCAATTCGAATCGACCTTTGCGTGCAGTAATGGCGCCGGTAAAAGCACCTTTTTCGTGACCAAATAATTCACTTTCTAACAATTCAGCAGGAATAGCACCACAATTTACTGGCACAAATGGACCGGTTGCACGCTTTGAGTGTGCGTGAATGGTACGCGCCGCAATTTCTTTGCCACAACCTGAAGGTCCTAAGAGTAAAACGTTTACATCACGACTTGCAACTTGCACAATGAGTTGTCGCACGTTTTCAATTGCAGAACTGGTGCCCACTAGCCCGGGTAATAAATCTGGGGAACGTGATACTTTAAATTGCTGTTCGATTTGTTTCAGTGCAATTTCACAGCGACCAAGTTGTTCAACAACTGTTGAATATTTAAATGGTGGCGTAAGCACACCGATAACAGGTTCTGCGCAGGTTTCATTCAGCGCAACAGATTGTTCATCATTCATTAATAATACAGGTATATGATTATGGCATTGACGTAATTCGTGTAATACATTTTGCTTTTGTGATTCAGGTAAATTAGCCAAAATGATAGTTAACAAATGTTGTGCAGAACGTAAATGGCTGTGCCAATTGTCAGTTGAGGCGATAATCGTCGGCGCCTGAATCAATTCATCAATTGCTTCTAAAACAACACATAAATCATGCACTTGGTTATTGTCGTTTGCAATGACCATTGCTTGATAACCGGCTTCCATCCATTAATCCTTCCCTGTTGGTGAGCTAACCGTTAGATTAAAATTAGCCGGAAATTTGTCGGTGTCAAATAAATGTCGATAAATATTTTGCCTGAATTCAATCTATATTAAAAAAATATGGGTAATATTTACCCAGTCGATAGGCAGAATGAATATAAATTCATCAATGATAATAAACTTGGATCGCTGTTCTTTTGTTTGTGATCGATTGTCACCATACGCACGCGACCCAACACATTCATGATTAATCCATGAATAATCGATAGTCGTTTTGCACGTGTACAAACAACAAAACTGCCATTATCAAAATAAGTTTGTGTCGGCAAAAACTTAATTGGTTGATTCACTTTAGTGTCAGCAAACATTTTCCAGATTACTTTTGTTTGCGTGTCATACGTTGGTAATATTTTGAGTATTTGCCTGGGTGCATCTGCATTCGCATTTTGTTCATCATTTATGAATATTAAATATTGGGCAATAGCGCTATTCGAACAAGTTTTTTGATCAATAGTCTTACAAAGTGTAATCGGGACGTGATTATAGATCACTGCTTCTTTTGCATATTGTATTGCTTTTGCTAACTGCCATTGCGCTGCTTGCTCGTGATTACGGGTGATTATTTCTTGCCAATTAGGCAATGCACTACACAATAAAATAGATACGATTGCTAAACCAAACAATAGTTCAAATAATGTTAATCCATGTTGTTTATGGGTTCTTAGCATGTTGCTGTAAATATTGAAATACCCGTTGCCAATCTTCCCAAGCTTTGCGTTTATCCAATGGATTGCGTAATAAATAAGCTGGATGATAAGTAACCATCAGTGGCGTTTGATTTGTACTGTAGTTAAAAATTTTACCGCGTAACTGTGCAATAGTTGTGGTGGTATTGAGTAAATAGTGTGCTGAAATGCGTCCCAAAGCAACAATTAATTTAGGTTGAATGAGATCAATTTGTTGTAATAAAAAAGGTGTACATTGATTGACTTCATCCGGTGCTGGATCACGATTTTGCGGCGGACGACATTTTAAAATATTAGCAATATAAATTTGTGACCGTTCAAATCCAATGGCTGCTAAAATATTATCGAGCAATTGCCCGGCTCGCCCAACAAAAGGCTCTCCTTGTAAATCCTCTTGTGCGCCTGGCGCTTCACCAATCAGCAAGAGCTCAGCATTCTTATTTCCCACACCAAACACAGTTTGTTTGCGTGTACTATGTAATGGACAGGCTTGACACGCAGCAACTTTTTTTTCTAATTGCGCCCAAATGCCAGCATTATTTTGTGCGTCAAATTCAATATGCTGATGGCGTTCCACCCAAATGGGAATACCCATGGCGTTTAAAGTTTTTTGTTGTGTGGTGCTTAACATGGCGTTATCGCTTTGTCGTTTTTGATGTGCAAATTATAAGTCAGGATAAAAACAAGCGCAAAGTTAATTTTAAGTCTTCATCGTTGTCGTAATTTTGGGTGCTTCGGGTGCGGCGGATTGTTTTGCTGCAGGTTTTACTGCAGTAAGTAATGGTGCCGCGCCTTTGGATGCATACAATGTATATAAATTTGAAGTGATCCGCATATCATAGTTGACACCAGTAGATAAACTTTTAAAGAGTTGTTCCACATTGGTAATCACTAAGCCTTGCACTGAACCTGTTTGTTGTGGATTTTTAGATTGAATCGTATGCACATATTGGTTATTCTCACCTTTCTGCAATAAATTTTGTTCAACCAAATAACGTTCAATTTGCCCACCTTTACCTGCGTACTGTGGATTGCCTTTATAAAAAGCATTAAATATTCCAGGCGTAACCAATAACACTTTACCATTAGGTAACACATGTACATTCGATTTAGCTTGGTTTACGGATATCTTGCCACTTTGTAGATTCGTTTGCAGCCATTCTAAAAATGCTTGTCCCGCTAATAGCGCCCCGTGCTCAGTTGGATCGCCCCAGAATTTTGAAACTTTTGATTTCGCAATATCATTTTGTTTTTCTTGTTCTGCTTGTTCTTCCTGTTGTTTACTCTCTTCACCTTCTTTAGGTATGATTAACATATCATCAAAAATGGTTTGCTTATCTAAAAATGCTAGATATTCTTGATCAACCCACGGCCATACTTCAGGCAAGATATGGCGACTGTCATCTTCTTCTTGCGTCAGCCATGCCATCCAAGCTGCGAATACATTTGCATCGCCTGCAATCCAAGCAAATGCATTCTCAGGTAATATCGTGCGCGCAATGAGTGGTACAACCTGATTATGTACGCGTGATACAGGATTTGCATCACCAATTAATTGATAAGAATAAAACTGACCTTGAGTTAACATTGCACCATCAAGTGGATTCCAGCGATCTTTGGGTTTACGTTTTTCATCGTAAATTGTAATTTCGAAATCATAAACAACTGTACCCAGATCACGCAGCATTAAAGCACTAGCCAATGCAAATCGCCAAAGCTCAGTTAAATCTTGTCTGGGATAAGATAAAGCAAGAAATCCTAAATAAAGACTTCGTGCTAAAATGGTTTCATTCACTAAATTATTGCGCTGTCGTATCCAAGGTAAAAATTGCACAAATTCAGCTAAATGCGCAGCTAATGGATAATAATATTGTTCATAATGCAATTTTGCTAAACTTTCTACGCCAACGATTTTGTCTAATAAAGTTTTATATCTAGGTAAGGTATAAATTGCCGTAGCATGGTGTAGGGGATAAAGTGTACCCTCCGTTTTTTGCTTGGCAACGGATTGGTTTGATTTGGGGGCACTTGGAGCCCGTTTCCGGCGCACATCTTGCATAAACATACATATCTTCCTTGGACCGCTTGTATTCCATATTATCTAAAGTATACTGGCACTACTTTAAGGCTGCAAGGTAAAGACTAAAGGCCTAAATAATATAGAGTTTCAGCAAGTTAACGATAGAATTACCTATAAAAAGATAAGGTATGGATAAAAACCAACCCGAATACATTTGAGGCAAACAAGATGTCCGAATTATTACGCATTATCATAGCGCAATTAAATCTTAAAGTTGGTGATATTAATGGCAACACGGAAAAAATCATCGATGCCTGTATTCGGGCACGTGATGAATTAAGGGCCGATATCATTGTTTTTCCTGAATTAGCGGTTACGGGTTACCCACCAGAAGATTTATTGCTACGGGAAGATTTCCATAATGACGTTGAAAAAGCACTGGAACGAATCAGAGCACAAGCGCACCAAATCGATATTGTCGTTGG
>CAYSGV010000226.1:0-4958 GCA_964430685.1 uncultured Gammaproteobacteria bacterium | reverse complement strand
CACTTATTACTTTGCCTCTATTCCTCTTCCACCAACGATTAAAACTAAGCTCAATGACTTCGAAATCATCTGGAAGCGGTGCTTTAAATAGTTTTTGAATTTGACATTGATCAAGCAACTTTGAAAGTCGGATTAGTTTTTCAACGAATGAACGATTTTCGCGATGTTTTTGATAGAGTTGGGTTAGATTTTTTTTAAAATCACTGATAATCTCTTCATGGCTTGTGGTAATCCAATCGGGGTAGAATGCTGGTGAATTTACCGTTTCAATTTTATTGTCTAATTCATCAGGCGCAACATTCAGTGTGGTGCGCTTAATTAATTTATCTAAAATAGTAATACATTTGCGTCGATCGATTTCTCGTAATATTTCAAATTCGAGTTTTAGAAATTGTTTTTGTAAAATAGCTTTTCTATTTTCATTTAAAGAGGAAACAACATCGGCAGTTGCAGCAAGGGTACTTAGCAGAAAGGTAACTACAGAAGCTATAATGAGCCCAGATAAAGCAGAGCCAATAAATACTAATGTTGCACCAAAGATGGTTACTGCAAAAGTTAAAAAGGTTTTTACAAATTTACCGAATTTTTCACTCGAGCTTATTTTTAATGCGGCAATCTCTTTTGGTGAAAAGATAATCTTATTGAGCAAGCTTTTTAAAGTTTCTGAGGCGACTTCTATATCAACGTAGTCAAGGTCAGAGCGTATTTCATCTAAAACCTTTTTTAAATCATCAGTAAGCATTCCGTTTAAAGAATCATTTAATGTTCTTCCGGAAAGTTCATCGAGGGCAACCTCTGTATATTTCTGCATAATGTATTCCCCCGTCATTTATATTTTGCTTTAAATTATTTATCTTACTATTTAAGAATAGGTAATATCGAATAATTTGTAAAGCACGAACAATAAGTTGCAATACTAAACAAGCTATTGATTTAATTAATACGGTATGGTAAGTTTTATAGAATTGTGAATAGTTTTATGTAATTTACTACTATTGTATTTAATTAAATAATTGCGCAAATTTTTAAATACAACTCAGTAAACGAACATACGTGTGTAATAAAGAATGTATTAAATTAGGAAAGACCTTATCATCTAGAATTAAAAACTATTTTCTGTGCCTAGCTAACTCCCTATTCTTCGTCTAAACTATCCGGAGTTATTTAGGAATAGGGGTTATCATGCAGGAAATTAATGAGCAGCGTACCATACGGAAGATTTGGAAAAGCGAACCCACCATTGAGGGAGCAGGGGTTCATCTTAGACGCGTATTTGGTTTTCATGAATTGCCATTATTAGACCCATTTTTACTTTTTGACGATTTTCGTTCTGAAAATCCTGCTGATTATAAAGCCGGTTTTCCCTGGCATCCACATCGTGGTATTGAAACGATAACTTATGTATTGGATGGAGATGTTGAACACGGTGACAGCATGGGTAATAAAGGCATTATCTCAACAGGTGATGTCCAATGGATGACGGCAGGCAGTGGCATCATTCATCAAGAAATGCCACAAGGAAATCATAAAGGCGAAATGCTTGGTTTTCAATTGTGGGCAAATTTGCCGGCAAATTCTAAAATGATGGCGCCGCGATATCGAGATATTAAAAATAATCAAATTCCGTTAATTACTACGGAGGAGGGTGCTGCAATCAAAATTATATGTGGCACCGTGAATGGGACGAAGGGTCCAGTACAAGATATCGTCATCGAACCGGAATACCTTGATGTTTCACTACCTGCAGGAAAATCATTTACACATGCGGTTAAAGCAGATCATACCGTTTTTGCATATGTCATTGATGGTGACGCTTACTTCGATCCAGAGCGAACTCCATTTGCACATGATGCAGTGGGTGTAAATTACTTTGATATGAAACCCCCGTGTTCATGTAGTGATGGTACACTAGTGCTTTATGAAACAAACGGTACAAATATTGTTGTTACGACTGATAAACATTCAGTGCGCTTTTTGCTTGTTTCTGGCAAACCATTAAAAGAACCCATTGCATGGTATGGTCCTATTGTAATGAATACACATGAAGAATTGCGCAAAGCATTTCAAGAGTATAAAGAAGGAACTTTTGTTAAACATTCATAGAATTTTGTAAAAGGAGTTTTTTATCATGACCAAACGAATCGCGGTGTTAGTTGGCAGTCTTCGAAAAGAATCTTTCACTCGAAAAATTGCCAAAGAATTAATAAAACTTGCACCAACTACATTGGAGATGAAAATCATCGAAATAGGACAGCTTCCGATGTATAACCAAGATTATGATGCCGCACCACCACAAGAATGGGTGTCATTTAGACAGCAGATCAGTGAGACAAATGGCGTTCTATTTGCAACACCTGAATATAATCGTTCTGTAACGCCGGCCATGAAAAATGCAATAGATATCGGTTCACGGCCTTATGGGCAGAGCGTATGGGATGGTAAACCAGGTGCCATTATTAGCGTTTCCCCAGGCATCATCGGTGGATTTGGTGCCAATCATCATCTGCGACAATCCTTGGTGTTTTTAAACGTACCGTGTATGCAACAACCTGAAGCCTATATCGGCCAAGTAACCACTTTGCTTAATGAAGATGGCACGATCAAAAATAATGAAACCATTGCATTTTTACAAAAGTATATCAATGCGTTTGCTAAATGGGTTGAAACCAATGCAAAGTGATAAGTATTATTTGCCAACAGTATAAGTGCGATGTGTTAAACCCGAATGTGTAGATGCTAAGGGCTGGGGAGGCGCAATAGGTTCACATAATTTTATACATAACTCTTTATGATTTAATTTTATCAAGAAGCTATTGGTTGCGTCTATTTGTGTAGCCAACTTAGCTTTGCATTCACTTGAAAGCGAAGTGTAGAATTGAGCGATTTGAGCAAAATAGCTTAGAATTCTCTTTAAATAATGCATTTGTACGAGCACATCATCGCCGGGATTTAAGAATTTCTGCAGTATTAAATTACTTGCTTCTTGATAAAGCATTGCTGCACGTTCGTAATTATTTGATTGAATGCACACATTAGCTTGTTTTTCAGAAGAGTTAATGTGTGTTACAGCTGCAGTATATTCTGACATTATTTGTTGTACATTGCCGTCTGAATGTAAGCTTGCTTCGAAAGCGGCGCGACCACGAGCATCTTTGATTGTTTGATAATCTGCATGGTTAAAGAGTAGTAGTTTTATGGCACAATCTTTATTAGTATAAATAGCAATGTGTAATGCTGTTTGCAATCCAGTGGTGTAATCAGTTTTTTGTACTTGAATATTGATGTTGATTCCAGCTTCTAGCAATAAAGCAAGATACCCATATCGACTATAAATAACCGATGTATGAATGGGTGCATAATGAGTGCAGTCTGTCTCGTTTATTCCATTACGCGCTGTGATATGCTTAACAACAAGAGCAATATTACCTTTACGAATCGCCTCACTAATATTGTCTTGCGTCAATAAATAGAGGCTACGGGATAAATTACTAACAAACCCGCTAACGGTAAACCAGGTTTCATTTTCAGAATTATCAGTATTACCTTTATTCATCATATTACCTCATTACGAAATTCTATGCATTTTTGCTTCTTTATGCAAGTATAATAAAAATAAAGGTATTTCATTGCCAATTTTACTTCTTAGCGCTTCTTGGCGATGTGTGTATTACTTTTGCCTCGGAAGAATCAGTAGGTGAGGGCGGAGTTCGAGAAGATGGCAATGCTGCTTGCACACTTGGTGAGCTTGCTGGTTGTAAGATAGCTGAGCCTTTTGGGTGTGCTGCTAGGGGTAAAGAGGGTGCTGTATTTTTTTCTTGTAATTCAGACAATTCTCTTTGTAACCTTCTATTTTCGTCACGTAATTTTTTTCTTTGGCCTATTTTCTTGTCGAGCCTCTGTTGTAATTGGCGTGCATTATCTTCACTTGATGTTAATTGAGCGGATAATTGCTTACGGACCTGTTTTAAATTTTCAATTTCACGGTCGCATTCACTTAATCTATGATTATTAAGATCAATAGTTCTTTGTAATTGCTCAATAGTATTATTTCGTCTACTTAATAACGTTTGCATGACATCATTTTTTCTCATGCTTAAATCTAACAAATTACTTCGGTTTACATTCGCTGTTTCACTCATATGTCTGAGCATTCTTGCAATAATCATATGTATAATGCCTATTGCAATTACTGATACCAATATCATTCCGGCGCCAATTTTTTCTTCGTACATATCTTGTATAAAACTACGGCCTTCTTTATGGTATTTTGTTTGTAGAACCAAACCGGTGATGCTGACGCATAGACATAATAAATAGAGAAGTGCTTGTGCTGTTAATAAGTTTGGTCGTTCGGGGATTTGCTGAAAATGTACTTCTTCTAACGATTTACGTATGGCTTCTTTTTCTTCTTGTCGCAATTCATTTTCATGTATAACTGCTAGCTCAACAACGCTTCCGGATTGAACGACTCTAGGAATGATGGCTGTGCGGGTATGTTCCACGTTTCTTTGCATTTCTCTTACAGAGTTAATATTTTGTCTATTTTTGTCCAAACTGTACCACATAGTGGAAAAAATGGCCCCGCCAGATGCAATGGCGCCACCTATGCTCGTATTTGGGCCTATAGCCATGCCTGTAGCAGTTGCTGAGAATCCAAGAACATATGGTGTTCTTTTATTAAGAATGAGCATTTCTAACAATTTTTTCATGTCGATAGCCTTGGCGTTATGTGACTGTTTATTATTATACTAAGATTAACTTAAGATATTCTTAAGAAAGATCATTTGGTCAGTTCCTTGCCATTATTGCAGAAAATATCAATAATAGGGCCAGAAAATCATTAGGAGTACTCGGATGTCCGACCATGTTTTTGTTGTTTCAGAATGGCTGGCTAAAGAAGGCTGTGAAAAGGAATTATGGCAACAGGTTAAAAAGCTTATGGCTTTGACCAAAGAAAA
>CAYSGV010000225.1:0-4960 GCA_964430685.1 uncultured Gammaproteobacteria bacterium | reverse complement strand
AAGAAATTAATATACAACCCACCGCATTAACTGAATTACCCGGTGAGGAAGCCAGCGTTTATTCAGCATTGCGTTTAGGTGTGAAAGATTATGTACAAAAAAATGGTTTTAGTGGTGTGTTGGTTGGTCTTTCCGGTGGTATTGATTCAGCACTCACATTAGCCATTGCTGTGGATGCGCTTGGTAGCACACATGTGGAGGCTGTACTCATGCCTTCACGCTATACTTCACCCATTAGTTTAAGTGACGCCAAAACATTAGCTGATAGTCTGGGGGTGCGTTACCATCAAATTTCAATTGAACCAGCATTTAGTGCATTCTTAGAACTTTTGTCTGATCAATTTAAAGGCTTGCGTTCCGATACAACTGAAGAAAATATTCAAGCACGTTGTCGCGGCATTATTCTTATGGCGCTTGCTAATAAATATCACAAGATGGTATTAACCACGGGAAATAAAAGTGAAATGGCTGTTGGTTATGCCACACTTTATGGTGATATGGCTGGTGGCTTTGGTGTATTAGGTGATGTTTATAAAACGTGGGTTTATCGATTGGCGCATTATCGTAATCAAATTCATCCCGTTATTCCCACGCGTGTGTTTGAACGCGCACCATCTGCAGAATTAACACCCAATCAAACCGACCAAGATACATTACCGCCATACGATATTTTAGATAAAATTTTATATTTATTAGTAGAAGAAGATAAAGCCATTCCAGAAATTGTCGCTGCTGGTTTTGATGAAAAATTAGTACGCAGCATTATTCATATGGTAAACATATATGAATATAAACGCAGACAGGCACCGCCTTGTGTACGTATTTCTAAACGTGCTTTTGGACGTGATCGCCGCTATCCAATTACTTCTGGATTTGTGCCGAGCTAGTTTGTTCATTTTATATTTTGCCCTGGTATATCGTGGGGCAAGCATTACTCCTTTATCAAGGAGTGCAAGCTATATTGCAATTTCTAGTTTTGCTCTAGCATAGCAAAACATCCAATCCAATTGACAATGACAATGACAATGACAATGACAATGACAGACCATAAACAGTTTTTGATACCAAAACAGTACCAGAATTAACAAATATTCAGAAAAACTGCTTATACTGGAGTTGTGGTTGCTAAAATATATATTGAACTATACATGTTAGATTATGTCTAATCTAATAGATAATTCACATATAGGATTTACGACATGAACACCATTCAAGCACGACAAAAATTATTTGAAGTATTAATTAACCTTTATGATGATATGCTGAACGTGTTGGCAACAAAAACGACACATATGGTAGAGATTCAAGCTTCGCAGCAATTATTAACAAGCTATCGCGAACAAATTTCTAAAGCTAAAAATGAAGAAACTTATGTCGAACTTTTTGATACGATAATGAATAGTATTCCTAGGACCATTGCAGAAATAGTCTTAAATGAGCTTGAATCCAAGCAACAAACTACTGATGATGAACAAAAGATATTCATGGAAACACTTGGTCAATTCAATGAAGCGATAACCCATCGAGCAAAAATTAGCTTTGTCTTACTTCGTCTCCTGTTAATGGTAAGAACTGATTTAACAGAAGAAGAAAATGCTCAAGTAGAAGAAATTATCGAGGATATTATTCAGCTTGCTGTTGCCTTTCAAGAAAGTAATTTATTTAAACAACTACCCCCTGAATTATTAATTTCTATATTACAATTCGCAATTGGCGAAACCGATGCCCTAACATTTGCTCGCATTGCTCTTGTTTCACGCGCATTTTATAGGTTAACAACAGAGCCATCACTAGATAAATACCGAGTATTAACTCATCGTGATTTAACGCAGCAACCAAAGCTAGCTGGTGAATCATATAAAAAATATTATCAAAAACATGCTAAGGAATTTTTGATACCCTTGCGCAAGGTTACAAAAGATGATCAGTACTTAATTTTCCATGCAGCAGAAAATGGCCTGGAACAAGGCTTACGTCTTATATTTGCAAAACATACTCCCAACGAGATAGCGGAAATTGTAGCAATCACCAATTCCTCTGGCCTCACTCCAATCCATATCGCTGCTGAAAATGGCAACCCTGTTGCCTTAATCACTTTATTGAGCCCATTAACTCCGCAAAAACAAAAAGAATTAATTCTTATTGGCGATAACTATGGCCGAACCACGATTCATCTCGCAGCTAAAGGGAATCATTATGCCGCCCTAGCTTATTTACTTAGCCTACTGGACAAAGAAGTTCAACAAGCACAAGTTCAGCAGGCAGACGTATATGGCAAAACCCCATTTCATTACGCTGCTGAAATAGGCGGCCTTCCTACCTTTACTTCTCTATTTACACCTCTCAGCGTGGCTGAACAAAAAATGCAAGTTTTACGTCCAGATGGTACAGGAACAACTCCAATACACTATGCAGCTTCTAATGGCCATCATGCAACGCTTAAATTCTTTTTCAAACTCTTATACCCTGCACAGCAAAGACAACAAGTATTGCATTTAAATAGTCACGGCTCTTCTACACTGCAGTTAGCCGCTGAGAGCGGTAGCTGGGAAACTGTAGCCTTTTTATTTAATTTTTTATCTGCCAAAGAGCAAAAAGCACAACTCTTGCTACGTCGTAATTTTGACATGACTCTTCTTCATTGCATTGCCCTTAAGGGAGGTAAAGTTGCCGTAGCTTATTTATTAGAGCTCCTACCACTAGAAGAACGGAAAGTGCAAATTTTAAGTGTAAACATCGAAAATTTAACTCCAGTTTACTACTTAACACATTCTACTGACCCTGATGTTTTAGCATATGTGTGCAGCTTTTTAACACCTGAAGAAATAAAAAAACAGTTTTTATGCGCATCTTTAGATGGTGTGTTTCCAATACATAATGCAGCACATGCAGGCAATGCAGCAGCACTCGCTGTAATATTAGGCGCTCTAACCGTAGAAGAACAGAAAGCACAAATTTTACGTAAAGATAACAGAGGACAAACACCAATCACTTTAACAGCTTTTAAAAGTCCAAGAGCATTAGCTTTTCTATTCAGTATTTTAAGTCCAGAAGAACAGAAAGCCCAAGTCTTAGCTAGAGATTATAATCTAATTCGCATTGCTATCACCAAGCCCAGCTATGATACATTAGCTATTTTCTTTGCTTGCCTTAATGCAGCAGAGTTGGCGAAGGTAATCGGTGATGAAAAAATAAGAACTTCCTTATCTCCTAGGAAAATTCTTAGTGCATTGCCAGCCTCGATTTTAAAAGAAAGCATGCGTGCACAAGATGAACTTGGAAAAGTGATTAATAGCATTCCAGAATTAAAGCAAGCTTATGGTAGATTACACAATCAAAAAACGCTTGCCGCTAGTACTCACATAAGAACACTTTTCCCTCAGCGTAGACAAAATCAAATTGCTCCTGCTGCAACAACACAAACTTATACCATAGCAGATAAACGAAAATAAATAGAGGTGTATACGCTTTGCATTCCAGTCAGCCTTTCCGGTAATATTGATTTAGCACTAACATTTTCTATTGACGCTCGCAAATAAACATCATAAATTGGTGCTAAGCACAGGCAATAAAAGTGAAATGGTTGTTGGTTATGCCACACTTTATGGCTATATGGCTGGCTTTGATGTATTAGGAGATGTCACTCACGTCATTCCCTAGCGAAGGCCGCAGGAATAAATTGGAAAAAACAAATGAAATTACACGGCCGCTGACTAGAGAATCCAGAAAAAAATATTTCTTACGGAGATTTGTAAATGCTACGTAAGGAACATTATTTTTGGACCCTCGTGTCTTCGGCTGAATAGGTCCAGTTATTCTTTAACCATTTCCATTCAGCCTTCGCCCGTGGATGACATGATTAATGCTATAATCATAGATTACGGAACAACGTAATAACGTGCCAATGATTAAATGAAAAGAAATTAACCCGTCAAAATCTTTTTATAATCTTGCGCAAGTTGTTCTAAGCTTAATTGATTTAAAAAGAGTGAATACGACATCCACGCCGAAATTGCTGCCATATCTTTAAATTGTGGCGGAATATATTTAGGTGCCACAATAATATTTTCTTTTATTAAATCACTAATAACGTGCACATCTTCTAAAGTTGTTTTACCAACAAATAATAAAGGAATGAGTGCTTCCATGCCGCGCTGAATCGCCAAACGTATAAAATTATAAGTGAGTACAAAGCCTTTAGAATAAGATAAATCCTTCGTAAAAGGACCACCATCTGGTGTACTACCACGAAAGACACGAACAGAACGAGTGTAAGCCTCATCTTCGGATAAATCTTGTTCACGGTAGTAATTAAAGATATCAATAAAGTTTGCACCCTGTTCCACCATATGAATAGCGGTAATCCTATCATTTAATCGTTGAATTCGGCCTGGGTAAGATGAAAATGTGAAAATTTCCATGATAATCGCCAAGCCTTCTTGCGTGATCGTCGATGCGGGTGCACCCTTACTTAAAAAAGTACAAATAGGCTGCGACATTCCATTTAATGTGGTACCCAGATGCACCCAACCTTCATGAACTTCTAACACACGTATTTGTCGTTCGGTAAATCG
The DNA here is from genome assembly GCA_964430685.1 of uncultured Gammaproteobacteria bacterium. Taxonomy (GTDB): domain Bacteria; phylum Pseudomonadota; class Gammaproteobacteria; order CAYSGV01; family CAYSGV01; genus CAYSGV01. The sequence continues at coordinate 386 of CAYSGV010000225.1, read as the reverse complement.
CGCGCTTTTACGAATACGGATCGCTTCTGCACCAGCTGCTGCATCAGCTAATATATCATCACTTATTTTTACCCGCGGTACTTGCTCACCGTCTGTAAAATATTGGCTAAGCCGTTCATTTAATATCGATACGGTTTCCTCACTTGAATATGATTTTTCCTCTTGTTCAACACCTTCATGTTGTTTCAATGCAAGTAAGGTGTGTGAGATAAGTTTAGATAAATCATTTAAGGTTGGTGCACCAGCATAAAATGCATCTTCAGAAGAACCATACAGATCCTGTGAAATGAGTGAAAATTCTGGCGTACCACGTGCTTGTAACATGCGTATTACGGCGCGATACTCACCACACATACGTCGCATCAAATTACCAACGCTGCTGAATT
>CAYSGV010000224.1:0-4973 GCA_964430685.1 uncultured Gammaproteobacteria bacterium | reverse complement strand
AAAAACTGCGTGCTAACACAATATTTGAATCTGCTGGTTTTGGTACAACAGGGATATAATCACCAGCAATTTCATAAAAACTTCGCTCATCACCAACCATGTGCACTGGGTCTACAGCATGAATTGCAGCATTCAATTTATTATAAAAGGGGGCCATCAAAGTCAGATAAAAAATAGCATTGTTTCCTTGACTCAAAATGTTTGGCATATAGGGAGAGCTATTTGATACCCATTGAAGAAAAGTAGGGCTGCCTAGTGATTGCCACAATTGTAGATCGGTTGCCGGTTCACTGATGGTGCCATAATACAAAAGATTGGGTTCATATTTGAAGAATGTCGCCACATGCGCATGCATGTTAATAAAACGATCTTGAATGCCCATTGTATCTGGAGACGCTGGAACATTGTGCCAAAAATTATCCCAAACTGTTTGTAATGCAGGACTTGAAAAGACGTTAAACGGAAAAGGATCCGCATTATTTGATTGAGGTGTGCCATTTAATCAATAATTAGCAGTCCATGCAGGAAATCCATCACCACCAAATGTGTTGGGTGTTAAACCAGAAATAGGGGCACCTGTCCAAGCATCTTGATGGAAATCAAGAATGCAATATACACCATACTTTGCAAACATGCGCACCATATCGCGAATATTCAAAATATATGCATCATTATAAACGCCTGGTGATGGTTCAACACCAGCCCATGAAATACCAACGCGTGCGACATTAAAACCGTTGGCAGCATAAAATTTTGCCCAATCTTCACCTATAGTACTGCCATTACCATCAGATTGATAAAACGATTGAAAATAAAAGGGTGGATTTTTGTTCATAATATTGGCGCCATGCAGGATAACTGTGCGACCAGTTAAATCCACAAAGGTATTTGATACGTGTCCAATTGGTGGTAATAACGTTGTTGGCGGTAACTGAAACGACCCTGCGAATGCTGTTGTAGTGAGTAATATGGATAGAGTCGTTACTAATAAAGGACGTAATATTGAGGTTTGGAGAGCACGCTTAATCTGCGCAAGAAAATTCACGAAATTTTTCATGATTACACCCTCATAATTATATTCTTTAACATTAATTTAATATTCCTTTAGAAACCCTTATCTAAATGAATAATGAGATGTCTATTCACCTTAAGTGTAGTAAAAGCGGATTGTCTTACAAGTTCTTGTATTTTAAATATTTTTATGCTTTGCTTGAAACCTGGAATTTTTACAACTTTCGTTTTGATTCATATCATAGATTTATCAATGCCAATTAAATTTATTTGAAGGTAATTAGTAAGACAACATAAACCACTTTTAGTGGTCCAAGCGAAGCGTTACGGTAAATAAAAAAAACATTGGGCAGATTCTAATAAGAAGATTGAAACTCTGAAGACAAAGGGTCAAGTATCAGATTGCAAGTTATGCGTAAGCAGTAATTGTAGGCAATACTTGCAATCTGATACTTGACCCATTTATTACACACGACAACATGCACTCCACTATGGCACAAGCAATTTTTACACTATTTGTCTTTTTTATGCAGACTAACTTGCAAAATGATACATGAACCCGTTGATCCCAGTCGCATGACAACACTAAAGTCATCATGCAACTGGATATCCTTTAGGGGCGTCCTCCATTTGGGACTGGCGCGAAAGACAGGGCTGGCAAAGCAGCTGCTGCTGGCGCTTGCTGAGCAGCATTTTGGCCAAACAGAGCAAATGGATTGTGCCCTGGCGTAGGTTGCAATAAATTTGTAACATTCCCCATGGCAGCGTATATGTTTGCACACATACGAAAATACCCATTGATGAAATCTTTTTGGAAGCCTATTAGTTTTGATAATGCTTGGTTGGTTGCATCGAAAGAGTTTAGTAATTCCTGACTCTCTCGTGCAGAAGTTTCATCACCAGTGTCCATGGCTTTTGCAGCTTTTGTAATTAAATTATCCAGCTGCCGAAGATGACATTCATTTAGATGGTTCGCTAGCTCATTTCTCTGAACTTCTATTGCCATAAACTCTTGGCTCAATCGTACATAATCTCTTATTAATTGATCGCCAAATTGGGTTCGCAATTCTTGCATGCGGTCATGCGCTCGCGCCGAATCCTTATTACATTTGAGCATGTTTTCAACCATTGTACCCATCAAAGAAACTCTATCATCGATGCGCTGTTTGTTGGTAATTTCTGTTAATCTTTCTGCCATATGCGTTTACTCCTCTATTGTTTCAATTTCCGTTTTTTCATTAGTTCTAGTGACCTATAATTAACAGTTGCATGACAACACTAGTATCTTCGTGCAACTGATACTTGACCTTCTATATCTTCTTTCATACGCAAATAGTTATTATCCCGCATTCGGTACTGATGGCGGATTTAATATCGCTGGCGAGACAGGTATACTTACTCTTGGTTGTTGGAAGAAATTAAATACCGTATCAAGAGTTCTGTTAAGTGCATTGTGATCATCCTGTTGTGTTGTATTGAGAACCTCTAACATATCGGACATCACTTTTTTTTGCATCTCTATGCACTTCTTTGTAAACTCTTCATGATCCTTGTCTGTACTCACAACGATTAATGTTTCATTATAGTTTTCCGTAAGTTTCGCAAATTGCTGCGCAAGCTTCATACTACCTTCATTACCTGTACTTAATGCTTGCGAAACAATCTCGTTAACTTTAGCTAAATGTTTGCTTGTGAAATTCATCACTCTACTCATTAATTCCATACGCCGTTTCTCAACTTCTTTCATCTTCTGGATGAAATCGTTATGTTCTTTTAAGTATGTGTCAACGACCCCGATAATGCGATCAGCTTTATTATCTAACATTTTTAATACTTGCTGCAGGAACAACAAGTTTTCTCTATGCAGGTTTATCCATGGATAGATCGAGCTTTCATTGTGAGTATGCGATATCAATTCTTTCACTACATTAAAATTTGTTTGTGTCGCATTTAAGAATCCTTCAGCCATTTTTAATGCACTTTCTGTACCGGCACTTATCGCCGCTGCCACATGGTCATATACTTTATCCATTAGATAATCAAGTTGATTTAATGCATGATATTTTTGTTCATAATTTCTCATTTTATGATCTATACTTGATAATTTCATTTTTGTTTCATTATCAAGAACTTCTTTAGTAATTTCGATTAATTTATTCATTTTCACTTCCTCATTTAGCTACCCAACCAGATAAAAACATCAATAGCATTTACATTGATATTTATTCTCATATTAATTTTCTATATTTATAAAAAAACCGTATAACGTACGGACCTTGGCTTTTAAACTCGCTCATTGAGAAAATTGCGGCATTTCCTTTAGGTGCGTCCTCCAGTTGGGACTGGGGCCACAGGTAATGCTGGTGCAGCAGCTGCTGCTGGCACTGGCCATTGATTTGCTTGCTGGCTACCAAATAGGGCAAATTGATTTTTGCCTGGATATTGTTGCAACATTAACGGTTGTTGTGCAGAGGCCGGCAATCCTGGTTGTACTGTCACCACATCATTATTGGCAATGCCCTCCGTGATAACGGATTTTGCTAGGCCGATCAATTGACCCAATGTATAAGTGCAGTGCTGGCTAACACGCTTCATGACATCCAACACGGCAACCATGTTTTCATCATGTTCATCATCTAACTTGCTAATATTATTCTTTATTGCAGCAAGTCTGTTTTCCCAACATTTGAAGGATTCACTGATGAAGTGTTTGTCCACTTCTATTTTTTCTGCATCAGCTTTCATATTCTCTTGGTATGAAACCATAAAATCTTCTAGCCATTTCACTATTTTAATCAGCAGCTGTTTATCACTTTCACATTTTGCAATTATTTCCAAATTGTTTAAGGTCTGTCGGTAAACACGTTCACTTAAAATTCGATGTCGCTCATCTCGACTTATGCCTAACATAAATTTTCTTCTATCTTCTGTATTTTGTTCCATTTCTCTTTCCAGCATTTCCCGAGATAATTTTTCTAAAATCAGTTGCATATGTGCATGATGGTGTGTTTCTCGCATGTCAGGAACACCAGTCATTTCTGTTGCTTTTTTCGCCATACTTGTATTCTCCTTCATCGGCGCAATTTTATCTTTTTCATCAGAGATGCACGACAACACTACAGTCATCGTGCAACCGTATTTTTTTAGGCTTGTCCACCATTTGATGCAGGTGCTTTGGGAAGAGCTGGTGGTGCTGCTGACGCTTGGCTGTCATCTGCTTGCTGACCAAATAAGGCGAATTGATTGTTGCCTGGATTATGTTGCAGTGCTGCATGTACTGGTCGACCGGTTAAAAGCGCTAATGTCTCAACATCATCATCGCCCATCGTTTTAATGACATTGTTTATTGCAGCAACAATATTTTCGGACGCTTGGAAATACACATCGACAAAATTTTGATCGATGCCACTTTTTGCTGACATCTCTTGCATCGTTTTTCGATATGCCTGCATGGATTGTGCCAATTGATTCGCCAACCGTTTATTGCTTTCACTTCCCCGATCCATAAGTTGTGCAATCATTTCCAAAGATTTTTGCATCTGGCGAACATAGTTCTCGGCAAAAGCGCTTTGCTGCTGATCTTGTCCTTTGTTGACCTCAGAAATTTCTTTGCGAAACTTTTCATCGCCTTGCCTGATTTGTTGGGTTAGACGGCTAAGCAATAATTGCACGCGTGCACGACCTTGTGCAGAAACCATGTGACATTCGAGCACACCAGCAAGCATTGTATCTACCAAATAAGAACCCGTAGTGTCGAGTTTTTGCTTCGTCATTTCTGTTAATTTTTCTGCCATACGCATTTCCTCCTTTATGAATGTAACTTTATTTTTTATATTTCAGTTGCACGACAACTCTAATGTCATCGTGCAACTGTACTTTCTTTAGCTATGTCCACCATTTAGAACAGGGGCGACAGGCAGTGCTGGTGCAGCTGCTACTGGTGCTGGCTGAGCTTGCTGTCC
>CAYSGV010000223.1:0-4977 GCA_964430685.1 uncultured Gammaproteobacteria bacterium | reverse complement strand
ACGTTTGCTCAAATACATCAATCAGCTCATTCGCTTCATTCATACACCTCATCAACAACATTACTAATTGTATGCCCAAAAAATCTATTGGTTTTTCACAAAGTAAGGTAAAATAAAATTGTAAGGTTTCCACATCATTACGTTGAGCTAAAATGCCTGCCATAAAAACCCATACATTTTCATATTTTAAATTAAGTTTATTTTCCCTAATGAATTCTTCTATTGTAATATTACGAAGTGGCCTCCACTCGTGTGCCAAACTTTTATTCATGTCTTTGCGCATGTTACTTTGTAAACAATCACATAAATAGCAAGCCGTAAAATATTCTCTGAAATAGGGGTAGTTAATAAAATTTCCATTTTGAGTATTATTATTAGTATGAATAAAACCAAAATTATCTTGTTGTGAAAATGAATAATTTATTGAATTTTGTAGACCATGCAAATATGCTGTTGTCCTCTCTATAAGACTCGTTTGAGTTATATGATCTTCCAGCTCGATATTCGTATATGCATAATATTCGAGAAACATTAGATGTTCTCGCACCATATGGAATATATCTGCCGGTAATAAATGGTCGGTATCTATATGATTTATTTTTAAATGACGTCGACAAAATGCCAATAATATTTCTGTATATATTTTGCTTTTTGTCAGTAATGCTCCTTTTAATAAGGTTTTTTTCCACGAAATACACAACGATTTTTGTTTTAAATCATCATTTTCAAATTCATTGCCAATTGGATATGTTTCAATAAGAATAAGTAACTGTACTAGCCTTTTTTGTTTTGGAAGCCGGCCTGCCAAATTTTCTAAAAATATTGCCACATTTTTTTTAATTACTTGTAAATCTCCTGATGTTGACTTATGCCCGGAAGCTGACATCACATAATCTTCAATTACTGTAGATAATATACGTGGGTTTATCAAATTTACTCTAGGTTCTTTATCGGTTCCGTCTGGCTTTTTTTGCATTGTATCTACCTAATATTTGTATAATTACTATAAATTAAGGTGAATCTATATTATAGGATAGTTACAAATTCAATATCTGCCAATATTTACAATTTAAAAAGACAAATATATTATTTTTCAAATTACCTTACAATTCATGTTAATTAATAATATCTTTTAGCTCGTAAATACTTCTCAATCAAATTACTTAATCTGAACATGCAGTTTTTATTCTTCACCTGTTCCATTTACTTTACAGGTAAATATTCTTGCTGTGGTGCACTTAGACAAGGGGCTAGAGTCGTTGGTACGATTATAATTGTACCTATCCTTTCATCTTAATGACACGGATTAAACTACGGACCTAGTTATTAAATAAAATTATATTTTTTCTTAATGTTGAAGTTTAGCTATGGGATTTGCTAATCTGCTTACGAGGGCAGCAAAAGCTTGTGAAGAATCTCCGGCTCACTACCCTTACCAAAGATCACATTGGGCTTCCCTTCATGCATTGGGCCGTCTTGACTATGTATGCCATAAGATAATATTGCTAATTCAAGGACCATTGTTACTGGGCAACATAGATATCGTAGTACTTTCTATCTCCACATATTGTGCTTGAGCTGTTTCTCTAATTAAATCATCTCTAACGTGTAACAAACTTTCTTGCGTATGATTTGAATCGCATAAATGCCGCATTATTTGATATAGGCAATCTGGGTTGGAATTGATGATTTCTGAAATCTTCATTTTTAGCTCATTATGATCTATTAACAGTGCACATGACAACATATTTAATGATTGGGATGTAAGGCGTATTTGATTCGCTAATATTTTGCACGCAGACAAAAGATAATGCATAGGTTCTTGACTTAAGAGCAAATTTTCCACTATTCCAACCATTTCAATAGAAGAAATTTTTGATTCTACCAACATTGATATTGCGTTTTTTTTAATTTTGAGATAATGAATAAATTCAATTAATAACAAGTTTTCCACTTTTCTAATGCTTTCTATAGGAATATTTTGTGATTTTTCTAAAATTGATAGTGCAGCTTTTTTAATTTCGATATTACTATTATTTATTAATTCACCAATTTTAAGAAGAACTTCGGCTGGTAAGTTATTATGTTGTTCAAGTGCAGAGAGCGCAGCCTGCTTGATTCTTTTGCTTTTACTTCCGAGTAACCGACCAAGTCTCAATATAGCTTCTATAGGTAGGATTTCTTGTCTATTCAAAACAATGAGCACAGTATCCCTGATCTTTTTATTTCCATCTTCTAGTAAGTCAATAAGCTTTAGAAGAATATTAACTGGTAGTACTTTGTATTGCCTATTCCAAAATAGTATTGCGGTTTTTTTGAGTTGTTTATTTTTCGATTCGAGTAACTCAACGGATTTCAATAAAATTTCTATTGGCAAGAGTATATTTCTCTCGCATAAAACATTTATGGCAGTTTTTTTGAACTGTTCACTTTCATGATCACACAAGGTAATCAGTTTTAAAAGGATTTCAACTGGAAGGATTTTTGTTGTTTGCAAAATATGAGCGGCAGCATATTGGGCAAGTGCATTTCCAGTCTCTAGTAATACGAAAATTCGTAAAAGAATTTCATTTGTAAGTATTCTATCTCCCAAAACAAACATTACTGTTGAGTACATTGTTTCACTCCTACTCTCTAGTAACTCAACAAACTTTATTAAGGTTTCAAGGCTTATGATATTTTGACTTTTTAAAATTGACACAGCGGCTTCTATGATTTTTTCGTCTTCATTCTTTAATAAAATCTCAAGTTTCAAAATAATTTCAGTGGGAAGATTACTTTTGCTTGTCAACACAAATTTGGCGGCTTCTGCAACCGCTTTGTTGTTACTTTCTAGTAAATCAATCATTTTCAGGAGAATTTCGACTGGAATATCTTTCTGATTTTGCAAAATAAACTCTGCGTTTTTCCTGATCGAGTCATTAACGCTCGGAAAGATTACAGATTTGTACTCTAACAAACCAGTAATCTTCCAGAGGGTTTCCGTTGAAAAAGGCCCTTGCTCTCGCAAAGCAAACGATGCGGCTTCTTTTATATTTTCAAATTTACTGTCTAATAAACTAACAAGCTTCTGAACGATTTTTGCTGGATGACCTATTAGAACTCCTAAGGCATTTATCGCAACAAATACGTCACGTCCATTTGTACTCTCCAACATGCTTTCAAATTTCATATAAATTTCCGTTGGTAGAACCTCTTGACCACTTAAAATATATAGTGCCGGTTCCTTTAGCTTTGCATAATCATACAGGAAATCAATAATTCTCAAGAGAACCTTTGCTGATAAAAATTTTTGTCCTTTTAGACTTGATACCGCCGCCACCTGCACCAAAGTAACTCCATTATCTAATAGATTACTAATTTTAGTTATTACTTCAGCAGGTAGGTTTGTTTCTCTTTCAAAAATAGATACCGTGGTTTGTTTTATCGAATCATTCTCATCCTTTAGTAAATCAACAAGCTTAATGAGGATATCAACGGGCAAGTTTCTTCGGCTATAAAAAACCCCCAATGCCCCGCATCTAACCTCTTCATTCTTATTATCTAGTAACTTGCTAAGTTGAGGATAAATTTCAGCCGGTAGATTTAGTTGTTGAGACAGAATACCACATGTTGCTTTCGTGATTCGTTCATTACTGTTCTCTAATAATTCAACAAATTTAAAGAGAATTTCTGCTGGAAGCCTTTTTTGATTACCAAAAAGAATATTGGATATGTAATTGAGTTCTTCATTCTGACTCTCTAACCAACTAACAATTCTCAAGAGACTTTCAATTGGAAAAGTAATGTGGTTACCTAAATTCATCCGCTCTTTTAATATTTCTAGAGTTTTTTTCCTGGCCTTTTTATTTCCTTTCTCTAGCCTATCTAGCAGAACCTTATAAAAAGCTTTTTTTATTGTGACTGATATCTTTGGGTCATCACGAGTATAAATTAGAAAATTTAAACATCTTTTGAAGTAATAATTTTTCCTTTTTAGCCATTGTAGAAATAATTGCTCAATTCTTTTTTCTTTGAGTAAACGGCTATACTGCATCAAATCTAGCAGCGGATATTCATATAGTTTTCCCTTTGCAAATAAACCTTCAAAATGGGAAATGATTGTATTGAGTAAATCTGTTTTTCTTGATTCACTTAAATCCCACTCACATTCCTCAGCTATGCGTATTAACACTGGTAAGCTGAGGTAATGTGTTTGTTTTGCAAGTTTACCTTCTACTAATTGCAAGAATTGCTCTAATTGCTTTGATTTTTTTCTCAGTAATCCGCCCAGAAAACACCATAATATATTGTAGCGTGGGTTATAGGCTTCAAGCCCTATCCATTTTTGTAATTCTATAAAATAATTTTCTAAATATTTTGCAGCAAAAAATTCTTGGAAGGTTAGATGCGGAAAATAGTAGTTTCTACCATCTGGTGAGTTTAAAAAGCCTGCATCAAGTAGACGGTTAAGATATCGTGTTAGGGTTGCCGATCCAACATTAGGGAAAACAGCTTTTAAAGCGTTTTCTACCATGTCACTATCAAGTAATATTTTATTCGCCTGCATTGCCATAAAAGCCAACTTTTGCAAGAAGGCTTCGGTGTCTTTTTCTGTTTGTTCTATCTCTTTTGTGTCAGTATGCTGTCTGCGATTGTCTCCATAGTTTCTCCAAAATTGTTTCAGCAAATGCTCAAAAAGCTGCGTGATGGTTAAATGCTCGACTTGGGCTAGCTCTTCATTCCAACCAGCACAAAGCATATCTAATAGCAAGGGTACGTGCATGAGATTACGAATTTCTGAGTGCCTTTTCAAAAAAGCTAAAATACTTTCTCTTACCTTAGGTGTTAAACCAAGCTCAGGGAGTGCTATGAATTTTGATATATCTTCGGTAGCAAAACCCATGCATTCTACAACTTCATCAAATTCACTTTCTCTTATTTCTGTAAATGGTCTGGTATAAACAATCACCGTATAAGAATCAGCTTCTTTATTCC
>CAYSGV010000222.1:0-4994 GCA_964430685.1 uncultured Gammaproteobacteria bacterium | reverse complement strand
ATTGAAGATGATGGCGCTGTTGGCATCGGTGATGTCATCGCACGTATTCCGCAAGAAACAACAAAAACACGCGATATCGTGGGTGGTTTGCCGAAAGTAGCTGATACATTTGAAGCACGTAAAGCTAAAGATCCAGCAATACTTGCAGAGATCAGCGGTATCGTTAGTTATGGTAAAGAAACCAAAGGTAAACGTCGTTTAATGATTACCGCACCAGATGGCACAGTGCATGAAGAAATGATTCCAAAGTGGCGTCCTATTGGTGTGTTTGAAGGTGAACATGTTGACCGTGGTGAAGTGATTGCCGATGGAGCACCTAACCCACATGACATTCTACGTTTACGTGGCGTGAATTCATTAGCAACCTTTATTGTCAATGAAGTGCAAGATGTTTACCGTTTACAAGGCGTGAAAATTAACGACAAACATATTGAAGTGATCGTACGCCAAATGTTGCGCAAAGTGCTGATTACAGATGCAGGTGATACCCGCTTTCTCAAAGGTGAACAAGTTGATGAAGTGCGTTTCTTCGATGAAAATGCAGCAGTTGAAGCACAAGGTAAACGTCCAGCACGTGCTGATCCAGTATTACTTGGTATTACCAAAGCATCACTCTCAACGGATTCATTTATATCAGCTGCGTCTTTCCAAGAAACCACACGCGTGCTAACTGATGCAGCAGTGAGTGGCAAAATTGATGAATTACGTGGCTTGAAAGAAAATGTCATCGTCGGCCGTCTCATTCCTGCTGGTACAGGCTTATCTTACCATCGTCGCCGTAAGCTCGAAGATGAGGCTAAAGAAGCAGAAGAAGCCACGAAGCAGTAATATCATTGTTGGGTTTAGCAGGCTTTAATATTGCAGGCTAGCATTGAGTTTGCGTGTGCTACTCAACCTACAATAGATTACGGAAGACAAGTGGTTCTTGAGAAAGAAGCAAAATAACAGTTATATTTTGACATGTATGGAGAATAATCAATGCATTCTAACCCAAAATTGTTAGCACACTCAATCCGCGCACTGAATGAACGAAAGGAGCGACAGGACAACCAGCTTGAGCGCTATAAAAAAGAAAAAGAAACGCATGCCATTAATCATGTGCCGCCGATGCCCCCAGTTGAAAAAGATGCCGAGGTCATTCCTTGCAAAATCAAAATTTGCTAAGTAATAGGATTGGTAGTGAGTTTTTGTAGATTGGATAAAGCGCAAGCTTAAATAAATCTAAATTCCAACAATAATCAAGCCCGCGACACCTCCATCCTTATATTGAAAAATTTTTGAAAGAGATGGAAAAGCAGCGATACAGTGATTTTTATAGCGATAAAAAAGACTTTTGTACGTTTGACCTTCTTCAAGACGCAAACTTGCAGTTGTTGCTACAGTTTTCCAGAGTAAATTATTACTTCCCATTCGATTAAAGTTCCGGCTGACTTGTAGTACTCTGGCTAAATCTGTGATTGGAAGAAAGGATAATATCTTTATAACTGCATCTTCAGGTATGCTTTGGATATTTGAGATGACTCGGATTCTCTCTGCATACAACCACCAAACATTAAAAATATAAAAAAATGGCTGTAAGAAAACTTAATTCTATTACATCAGAATTATATTAAGAAAGTATTAACGTCACAAAAAGCAAGGTCAAACAAGCAAAAACACGCGTGAATATTTACTATTGACAATAATTCCAATTTAGAATATTATTCTAAATATCATCTAAAACAACTCTATGAGGTAGCCCATGAATGATGTCCTGCCAATGTTTTTATTCAGTGCTGCTAGCGCGCTTACCCCTGGTCCCAATAATTTTATGATCATGAATTCAGGCCTTAATTATGGTTTGCGACGTAGCATGCCGCATTATTGGGGCATTTGTTTAGGTTTTCCGTTGATGGTTTTGTTAATAGCGCTGGGTTTGGGAGCAATCTTTTTACAATATGATTGGTTGAAACAAATCTTAAAACTTGTAGGCTGCGCTTACATGCTCTATTTAGCTTGGTGCATTGTCTCATCAGTAACCAAAACGAAAGATGATTCAACTGCAAAACCATTTAGTTTTATACAAGCATTCATGTTTCAATGGGTTAATCCCAAAGCATGGCTCATGGCGATAGGTGCCATATCGATCTTTACCATAACAGAAAATGCATTTCACAATGCGCTCGCTTTGAGTGGAATTTTTTTACTGGCATGTTTACCCAGTTTAGCCGTATGGTTATTCGGTGGCGCGATGTTGCAAAAAATCATCAAGAATGAGCGGCAACAAAAATGGTTTAATGGGATTATGGCGGCGTGTCTGGTTGCTTCTATCGCCATGATATTTATTGAATAGATTTTATTAGATTAGTCGCTGTAGTAGGAACGTTCATCTTTGGCCAATCTCATGCGAACGCTCGACTTGAAAATGCTCATTTACAGGAAGTAAACTCCGCTTTTCTCGCCTCACGTTCATCATGACCTTGGCTCAAAGCTGAACGTTTTTGGATGTTCACAGGGAAAATGCTGCCGGGGACTTAGCATAGCTTTGTCCGCGTTATGATATAAGAAAATATTATCGCCCCCTTTTTAAAGGGGGCGCCGAGCATAGCGAGGCGAGGGATTTTATACTGAGTAACATAAAAGGATTTTAGAAATTAAAAGAGGACTTAATGCAAGCACAACAAACTTATCAAAATCTTGCTGAATCATTAGCGAATCTTTTTTCACCGCTAGTGGAAGTTGCTTTGTTAAATAAAGATGACCAATTGATTTCGGTGTTTAATCGTTTAACACATGAAAATATTGAAAAAATTATAGCCAAAGAAGTGATTAAACTTACTATTAACAAAAAACAATCAGTCAAAGCCATGCATATTCCGCTAGAGCATGGTTATTATCTGCGCCTATTGGTCGAAACCAGTTTATTTGAAGCATTGCAAAGTCTGCTGCAGAAATTTTTATTAGCACCTGTTAAAGAAGCCGAGGAAACCGATTGGCAGCAAATTGTTGAGGGTTTAATTGAAAATTACTTAGAAGAAAATAAAACCACTTTATCAGCATTGAGTGCACGCGAAAAAAGAATGCTCATATTGATGCTGCATGATAAAAACATGTTTCGCTATCAAGATGCTAGTAAATATTTAGCCACAAAATTAGCAGTCTCGCGTGCAACTATTTACAATTATTTAAAGCAAGCGAGTGAATTTAAATCTTTAGAAGTGCATCAAGTCGATGCATTTACCGATGAACCCTTTAGTGGTAATCCTGCAGGCGTGGTATTGGAAGCAGATAAATTAAATGATATCACAATGAAAAAAATTGCGCGCGAAATGAATCTATCGGAGACCTCATTTTTGCTCAAATCAAAAAAAGCTGATATTAAATTACGTTATTTTACGCCTACTGGCGATGAAGTTAAATTTTGTGGCCATTCCACAGTGGGCGCTTTATATATGTTAGCTCATAAAAAGATGTTAGGCATTGATAAGCCAGGCCATTACGTCTTAAGTTTAGAAGCCAATATTGGCATTATTCAAGCTGGTATTACTTTAAAACCAGATCAGAGTATAACCATCGAATTTCAAACGCCCAAAATTGATTTAATTGCCAGTAAAATCACCCACAAAGAATTAGCCGAAGCATTAGGGATCGCAATTGATATTATTGATCAACAAAAACCCATCATGTTCGAAAAAAACAACCAAGACCTTTATGTGACCATTCGCTCACTAAAAGAATTAGGCGAATTACAAGTGGAGCAAAAATCAGCGAAGCAATTTGCTGAAAGAAACAATATCGTTGCGTTTGCATTATTATGTAATCAAGCGATTGCCAAAGAAGGGCACATCCATATGCGTTGTTTTGCACCCGCAGTGGGCATACCTGAAGATCCGTTTACCGGCTCTGTATTAGGTGGTTTGGCTGTTTATATCACTAAATATAAATTAATTCCTGATCGCCTCAAAATCGTGCGTATTGAACAAGGGCATTTTATTTCTCGACCCGGTTTTGTTGATCTCAAACTAGACCAAACCCATAAAAACGCGCCGCCTTTAGTCATTGCTAAAGCCCGCCACTTTTTCTCGACGGAAATTAATCTGTAGATTAGGTGTTAGGCTTGTCTATCATATACGATGTTATCTTTTCACCGCTGCTGGTGTCGGTGCTTTTGGTACAGGTGCTACAGGGGCTTTTAACTCTGTAATTTTAGCCTCGATAACTGGCTGCAACGTTGGTGCAAGCGTTGCAAACCGATTTGATAATTCATTCGCACTGGTAATATTAGTTGTTACTATGGGGTAAAGTGTACGTATTAAATCGGCTATATTCCAAAACGCAGCAGGCAAATGACCTGATACATAACCTTGATGCGCATTACGCGTTTCAGTGTATAGGGCAGTTATCAATGCTGAAATGCTCGCATCAAGGCACGTGGTACTATAACGTAGTGAATAGACAATATTGTTATTACCTAGCGCGGTATTAAAATTTGCATTGGATGTTTGCGATATTATTTTGATGTAAACTTCAAATGTACATGGGTTTGGTGCTGTGTTGGAACACTCATTAGCTTTAAAAAGGGCTTCGAAGCGAATTAAACCTAATCTTTCAGCAAACAAGAAAATGCCTGGAATATTAATTCTTGAAAATAAATTATCTAATAATAGGGATATTACATAACCACTATTTTCTATAGGAGCATCTACAGTAAATGCACCGTTTACATGATAACGCCAAAGAGCATCTCTTGGAGCTGCTTGGTGAGATGCTATTAAACAAATTGGCTTGTCTAACTCGCGAATCAATTGTTCCTGGGTTACTAAACCATTAAGCAATTTAGCGATCTTTAACATGTCTTTTTTCAATTGCTGTAAACGAGCAGCTGCATAAGTTTGTAATTGGCTGGTATATCCATCCAATAATGCTTTAACTTGTACATTTTTGCCGGTATTTGCTAAATGGGCTTGATTGTAGATAAATTTTCCTGCAGCAGTACATTGTACTGCCAATGCGGT
>CAYSGV010000221.1:0-5001 GCA_964430685.1 uncultured Gammaproteobacteria bacterium | reverse complement strand
TTAATCCTACTTAACTAAACCAAAAACCAAACCAACTTTTAATAATAATGATGACAATTGCGCCAGGCGCGATATAACGAACAGAGATTCGCCAGGCATGGAACCAAAAACCTTCACGCAAGCCTAATTCTTCACGTGTCATTTTAGCAGGTAGATACCAACCAGCAAAAATTGAGAATGCTAAACCACCGATGGGTAAAATAATATTCGTTGTCAGATCAGTAATTGCTGCGAAAAAATTCCATTCACCTAAAATTTTATATTCTTGCCAATAATTAAACGACAGTACCGAGCCTATGCCTAGAATCCACGCCACCACACCCACAAGTATAGAGGCATAACCGCGTGTAAAACCTTTACGCTCAATGAGCATTATCACTAGCGGTTCAGCAAGTGAAATGGACGATGTCCAAGCGGCAAATAAAAGTAATAAAAAGAATAAACTACCAATTAAATTACCAAAAGCCATTTCACTAAATGCAATCGGCAAGACTTCAAACATCAATCCAGGCCCCTCGGTAGGTGATAAGCCATAAGTAAAGATGATAGGAAAAATGGCAATGCCGGCAAAGATTGCGACCAATACATCTAAGAATGCAATGACCGCCACATTACTGGCAATCGGTGTACGTGGAGCTAAGTAAGAACCATAAACTAAAATACAACCTGCACCAATGGCCAAGGTGAAAAATGCATGGCCCAACGCCGAAATAATGATTGAAGGCGTTAATTTCTGATAATCAAACGAAAATAAAAATTCTAACCCGCGTGCGGCACCAGGTGTTTGTAATCCATAGATAGCCAAAATAATTAATACAATAAACAATAGCGGCATCATAATTCGTGCGGCTCGTTCTAACCCACGATGCACCCCAAAATTTACCACGAATAATGTGATAAACATAAACACGGCATGCCAAAAAAGTAATACACTGGGATGCGCTAAGAAATTTTGCCACAATTGATTAACTTGTATCGCTGTTAAGCCACTAAACTTACCTTGTAGTGCATGAAATAGATATGCAACCGACCAGCCTGCAACCACACTATAAAAGGATAAGACCAGGAGCAAGCCACCAGCACCCCACCAGCCTACCCAATGCCAACGTGGATTGGCCTTTACTTCTTGAGCGAGCACATGCATACAATCAACAGGGTTGAGGCGGCCACGGCTACCAATCAACATCTCGGCCATCATAATAGGCACACCAACAAGTACAACACACAAGATATAGACGACCACAAACGCACTGCCGCCATTACTGCCAGCCATATAGGGAAATTTCCAAATATTACCCAACCCAACTGCAGCACCGGTGGTAGCCAATATTGCTGCCAATCGTGACGACCATTGTTCACGACCTAAAAACGGTGTTTTACTCATAATTGATTGTTACTCTTTAATCAGAATCAGCGTATTATAGCGAATATTAGGCCTTTAGACAGTAGATGGCCTCGAATATAAAAAAGCCGCTATAATTAGCATATCTCCAGCTAATATCTGTACCTATCGATTTCACTTTTAGCTCACATAGGAATCATTGACTTTATGCAAAGATTAACTGAATGGTTAACGCCTAATGCCACAGACCTAAGCAAATGTTCATATCTAGAAACATTACTGCGCTCAGGCAAAACCGATGAGCTTATCTCTTATTGCAAACAAAATTGTATACTTGATGAATTAGTAAAAATCTGTGAAATGAATCCCTCGTTAAATGATTTTTTTCGAAAACCGGAACAAGCTGGGCTTTGGTTATTTTATTTAAAGATATTTGACATACCGCAAATGAAATTTCAGACAAGTTATTATCCGCCAATTTCAGTCGCAGATACTTTAAAAGGTCGTTTTTTTTATGCACTCGCGGCAAATAACCGAAAGGCAACCGGTTTATTCAGCGAAGATCATATTGCATATCTTAAAAAAAGCGCTCAATATCACTGTGTGTATGCGATCAATGGTTTAATTAGCTATGCGATTGCAAGGCTCAATCAAAAAGATCCAGAAAGTCAACTCATCTCTGCACAAATGTTACACTTAGCTAAAGAAGCAATTAAGCATCATTGGACTGTGGGATTTTTATTATCATCAAAAGTAAATGTGTCTCTTGCCCGTCATTTCAATGACAGTGTCTATTTTATGCAAGCATTAGAAGATTTATTAATTGCCCAACGTTTGAGTCAACTTACTTTATCGCAACAAGCAATTTACAATGCTACTTATGGCGAACAAGAATTAAGCGCTTATGGCTTCTCGGATTGGGACAAACAAAAAGCCACAATCATTCATGATGGAAAATTAAAAACCGATGAAATTTTTTCGGTGTTTCGTAATGCTCAGAATCGTTTTGAAGCTTTGCAAAAACAGCATGAGGCATTAATTGCAACACAGTCTAATCGTTCATTGTCTATTTAATGCAATACTAATTATTCATGCGTATGAGTAACTGTCGTCGTTGGTTGTTGTACAGCGGTTTCTGTCTGAGTTGTTGCTGCAGCAATGGCTGGACTACTAATGATTGCACTTTCTTCTCGTACTGACGCGCGCATATCTTCTGCTTGTACTGCTGAAGGAGGTAATATTTGTGGTCTTGCAGCTAATCGTTGCGGCTGGCCTGTTAAAATAATATTTGAACCAACATGTATCGCTGAACGTTCCATAACACATAAATATGCCTTAGAATATTCAGTGTCAGGACGACTCGCATCACCACCGGTAGGGAATCCTCTTTTTTGAAATTCTATAGCGATTTTATGTAAATCATCATCATTGATTATAATCTGCTTTGATGGGTCTTTACAGATAATAGCGATATCAGTAGGTGAACCATAACCTAAGCCATTCTTTCGTACCACAATGACTAATTCTCGATCATCATTTGGTAACGCAATGAGTTCACTCCAATATCCTGATTTGCTTTCAGGCATCTCTGCTAATAATTTATTTATGTCGCGCATAAAGGAGGATGCATCATGTAATGGTATCCAATGTGTCTCTATATTTCTTGGTTGCACACATTCAGGTCCGCTATAAAATATTGGCGAAGCTGGTAAACTTTCTGCTTCTAAATAATCAGCAAACTCAAATAAACGATGACCGCTATTTAACTGATTTTCAATATTCTCGATATAAGCTGCAAGCATGCGCTCTTGAAGATCGGGACGATCATGAAAGCTATGATAGACTCCCTGAATACCTTGGTGGGGATTATGTAAGTGCTGATTTTCAGCACTAGAAGCGAGATCCTTTTTAAGGTCGGCCAAAGCCATTGCTTTTAAGGCTCGCATCACTTTCTCTCTTTCATAATGACCCTTATTTAACTTTAGGTAAATTTCTGATGTTGGGTTATAAAAAGTATCAGTGAACATAATATTCTTTTTTTGCGGATAAAATTCTGAACCATTGGCTCGTAAAAATACAGGCTTTGCCGTAGGATCACCGTATTCATCACCAGAAAGTGCATACCAGCCACCGCTAGAAACCAATGCGCCACGTGCAATATGATCATGCATGCGTTGTCTAAATTCACTTTTCGTATTTGAATTACCGCTTGTTATTTCTTTTTTAATATCTTGCACATAAGAATATAAAAATATAGCTTCACGTGCTTCATCAAGAACTTGTGCTCCTTGATTATTATTTTTACGTGGATCCCATGTTCTTGCCACATGCTGAAATTGATCTTGCATTCGCGGATCCCTGGCCATACGTTCATGCGCCATTTCATACAAAACCATCATCGCGAGTGAGTTGTGGTCATGGTTACCTGAAAAATTAATACATCCGCCTTTAATACCCGGTTTGATATGGCCGGACCGATCCTGGAAAACAACTTTTTGTTTTTCACCTTCCTCACTTTTGGTCCATTGCGGCAAACCGCCACTTGGTTCACGGGAAGCATAATACACACCCGTCGTAATATTTGATGGCCCAGTACCATCTAAACGAAGTTTACCAACCATCGTTGTAATATCATCAGCAAATAATGCTTCATCAAGAATCACTGGATTAATTTCATATTGCGCACCTGTTTGTTTTATGTAATTGTATACTCGTTGTCGTAATTCACGCGGTAAATAACCTACTGCATCAACACGCACACCATCAAAGCCATATATTTCAATATAACGTTCTAAATAAGGTTTCCAGAATTCTTCAAAGATCATCTCAATATTCCCAGGCGTCGTGTAATCAAAAGCGCGTGCATCCTTAAAATCAGGATGTGGTTCTTTTTCAAACCAATCTGGTCGTGCTTTGCAGATGGGAGAATCGGCCGCAACATGATTTAACACGAGATCAAACATGGGGACTAGTCCTAATCTGCGTGCTTCGTCTGTAAATGCGCGTATAGCAACTGCTTGGTTACTTTCAGTACCTAGGTAACGAGGATCTATTTTGTCCGGTTCATGCATTGCATACAGGCTACTCGAAACCTCATTGCCAACACGTACTCCATTATTTTTATCACGTTTACGCATAGGCTCTTTTGAGCTAGGATGAGCCGGATCTGGGCCACCAGGTACTTGGATAGGGTTGAGCCACACAGCATTAAAACCCATTTCTTTAACTTTACTTAAATACGTGCGCATTTCCTGAAGATCTTTAAATTGTCTTGGAAACATGTTGTAGCACAACAGAATACCATTTCCATGCATCAGGAAATTGTTGTTTTGATATTCTCTTGTAGCACGCATACTGTAGGCCCTATTTAAGATGCCTACTTTAATTTTAGTATATAAATCAATTAGTTATTGAGTGATAGCTGCTATTTATCGCGTTATCCCAAAATCCTTAAATTAATAAAGCTTAGCTCAAAGGCTATTAGACCT
This sequence comes from uncultured Gammaproteobacteria bacterium, assembly GCA_964430685.1. Taxonomy (GTDB): domain Bacteria; phylum Pseudomonadota; class Gammaproteobacteria; order CAYSGV01; family CAYSGV01; genus CAYSGV01. The sequence goes on along the minus strand of CAYSGV010000221.1, from coordinate 171 downwards.
TTGCCGTGGGTCTGGCAAGGTTGGACCAGCTGAATGAGGCGGTACAGGCTGTGTACCTGTAGTGGGTGATAGAGTTAAGGTATGTCTAAACGATGTAATCAGAGGTGTTAATGCATCTCTGGTCGTTTGCCATTTTTTACATTCTTCAGCACGTTCATATTTTTCTAATCG
>CAYSGV010000220.1:0-5007 GCA_964430685.1 uncultured Gammaproteobacteria bacterium | reverse complement strand
TTAATAAGGCAAGATGGATAGAGTATAGTCTATCGGCATCAGTCATGATGGTGGCTATAGCAATGCTAGTAGGAATATATGACATCGGCACATTGATACCGATATTTGTACTAATTGCAGTCATGAATCTTTGCGGACTTATCATGGAAGTACACAATCAAACTACCGAGAATACTAACTGGCTTAGCTACTGGGTAGGATGCTTGGCAGGAATAGTTCCATGTATAATTATCGGCATATATTTCTGGCGGTGGCGATTTAATCAATAATATTTTAAGTTTAATGCATATTGAAATACCAGTTTGGTTGGCTTCGCTTATTTTTGTGTGTGTTTTAGGTACTGTTACCGCCCGTGGGATCAAGCTTGTTGATCATACCAATCGTGTATTGATGATTCTAAAAATAACACTCTATTTCACCTTATTTTTTGCTGTAGTACAACATGTGCAATTACAATATTGGTACGCGAACCAACCGCTGGCAATTGTACAAGCGATTCCACTACTTATTACTGCTTATGGATATTCTGTTATCGTTCCAAGTTTACGCAGCTATTTAAATGATGATTTGAAAAAGTTGCGCATCACGATTCTGCTTGGCAGTTGCTTGCCACTTTTACTTTATGTGTTGTGGATTGCTGCAATCATAGGCACTGTGCCACGTGAAGGCGAACATGGTCTTATTAGTATTTTAGGGACGCCACACGAAGTCACTTTATTGGCCGCACGTTTGCAGGAAAGCTTAACGGTTAGCTGGATTGGTGATCTGTTCCGAGGCTTTTCAATTGTAAGTTTATTAACAGCATTTTTAGGGGTTTCACTAAGCTTAACTGATTTTTTAGCCGATGGTTTTACCTTGCAAAAAAAGGGTATGGGCTTAATGATCATTTTATTATTGGCCTTTTTACCACCGCTCGTTGTTGTGTGGCTTAATCCAGCCTTGTTTATTTTAGGTTTAAGTTATGCAGGTATCTGCGTGGTCGTGTTAATGGGATTAATGCCGGCCTTAATGGTATGGATTGGCCGCTATCATCTTAAGTTAGGTGGCTATCAAGTATTTGGTGGTCGCCCAGCGTTGATTCTGACGATATTTGTTTCTATTGTCATTATCATTTTTGGATTGTTACAATTGTGGAAATAAATCATCACCACTAAATAAACCAAATGACGCATAAAACAAAACTGGCTGATTATTTTTATTTCTTACCGGAAGAGCTCATTGCACAAAGGCCATTGCAAAGCCGTAGTCAATCACGCTTACTCTATTTACCAAAAGATACTAATCATTTGCACGATCAATATTTTTACGAATTAACGGAATTACTTAAACCGAATGATTTGCTTGTTCTTAATGATACGCGCGTGCTACCGGCACGCTTATTTGGGCAAAAAGAAACGTCAGGTAAAGTGGAAGTGCTTATCGAACGCATCATCAATACGCAAAGCGCTTATGCATTTATTAAAGCCAGTAAGGCACCAAAGGTAGGTAGTCTTATTTGGTTATCTGAGCATATTTCCTTGCAGATTGTTGCACGTGAAAATGAACTTTATTTAATTCAGTTGCAGAGTGCATTATCTATTCATGATGTTTTGCAACAAATGGGTCATATGCCGTTGCCGCCTTATATACAACGTCAAGACGATGACGCTGATCAGGAACGTTATCAAACAATTTTTGGGCATCGTGCGGGTGCTGTAGCTGCGCCTACAGCTGGTTTACATTTCGATCAATCTTTATTAGAAAATTTAACAGCATTAGGTATTGAAACGACTTATATTACTTTGCATGTGTGGGCGGGCACTTTTGCGCCGATACGTGTAGAGGACATTCGCGATCATCGCATGCACCAAGAATATATTGAGCTTAACCAACAAACGTGTGCAACCATTAATGCTGCAATCTGTGCGGGCAGAAGAATCATTGCCGTTGGTACCACTGTTGTTCGTGCACTTGAAAGTGCTGCGGAGAATGGTTTGGTCCATCCTTATCAAGGTTTAACCTCAATTTTTATTTATCCAGGATACTCTTTTCAGATCACCAGTGGGTTAATTACCAATTTTCATTTGCCCAGTTCAACCCTGCTTATGCTGGTTTGTGCATTTGCTGGTTATGATAGGGTCATGCATGCATACCATCATGCCGTTTCAGAGCGTTATCGTTTTTTTAGTTACGGTGATGCGATGCTAATTGTTTAATTTCATATCGTCAGCGACGGATGGTATATTCCTTTAGAGGGCTTATTAAATGCAATTTGAACAAATACAACCAAAGCAACCCAATCAAAATGAAATGGCGCGCCTTGCACGATTAATATTCGAGCGTGGTGTTGTGGAAACGCCAGCGTTTATGCCAGTAGGTACCTATGGCACCGTAAAAGCAATGACGCCAGAAGAACTCGAAATAATTGGCGCACAAATTATTTTGGGCAATACGTTTCATCTTTATCTGCGCCCAGGATTGGAGGTGATTACCACGCATGGTGATTTGCATGATTTTATGCATTGGCAAAAACCAATATTAACGGATTCCGGTGGCTTTCAAGTGTTCAGCTTAGATGCATTACGAACTATTAAAGAAGAAGGAGTAACTTTTCGCTCGCCAGTCAATGGTCAGAAAATATTTCTATCCCCCGAACAATCCATTGCCATTCAGCATCAACTTGGTTCTGATATTATTATGGCATTTGATGAATGCACACCTTATCCTGCTGATTTTGCTACCGCACAAACATCCATGCAGTTATCGTGTCGCTGGGCACGTCGATGCAGTGAGGCGCATCAACATTCAACCAGTGCTTTATTTGGTATTGTTCAAGGTGGCATGCATTTGCCTTTACGACTCGAAGCATTAAATCGTCTGATGGAATTACCGTTTGCAGGATTAGCTATTGGAGGTTTATCAGTCGGTGAACCCAAGCATTTAATGTTTGAAATTCTGGATGGACTCATGCCACAAATGCCCACACATTTACCACGTTATCTCATGGGTGTAGGCACGCCCAGTGATTTAGTTGAATGTGTCGCACGTGGTATAGATATGTTTGACTGTGTGATGCCCACGCGGAATGCACGCAATGGTCATTTATTTACTTCTCAGGGAGTTCTGAAAATACGCAACAGTGCGCATCGAAATTCAACTATTGCTTTAGACGAAAATTGCGGTTGCTATACTTGTTGTCATTACACGCGCGCTTATTTACACCATTTAGATAAATGTCATGAAATATTGGGTGCACGCCTGAATACCATTCACAATTTGTATTACTACCAACAGCTAATGCGCGATATCCGCATAGCCATCGAACAAGGCCGTTTTGCGCAATTTCGTCAAGCGTTTCATGCCAAGCAACAGAATGGTGTTAATTAATTTTGCTGGACAGTTAGCATCGTAATCGCCTTATTATGTGGTTGACCAAGTATTTGATGAAGCCGTACTTATCAGTGGCGTCGGTCGTGCACAGCAAAAAGTAAGCATTACGCGCGAGGGGAATCATGGCTAGGGGAAAATTTAAGTTGTACAATCCATTACCGCCAACCGTGACCTTACGCAAAGGTTTTTTAGTTGCTGCGATGGTTGTGGGATTCGTTGTCATTGCGCTCATTGTTTACAATATTTGGCATTCGATGGCACAGATGCAAGACAAAGAAACACTACAAGCACCAGCAAAAACATTGGCCACTGCATCCGATCTACGCTGGTATCAACAATTACAAGCAACCGTAGAAGCAAATGAGCAACAACCAAAAACGACTACCCAACCGACTACTGTCGCTTTGAAAAATGAAGAAGATGAAAAAAATCTAACAAGAAATCACTTATTTCTCAGCTTTATGCCAGTCACCCACCAGTCATGTTGCGTATTGGTGAAATTGAAAAATATGCTGAAGGGGCATCGTAGAATGATATTAGCTATTTTTAAATATTATATATATATAATAATATATATATATATATATTGTCTGCTAACCGTAGAATTTATTTTAAATTTCATTTTAGTTTAACTTCATGTTTGTTAACCTCAAGGGTCTTCATACGTATATTGAAAGATATTACCCTGTGGATAGCAGCCATAACCGATGCATTTTATTAGGACCTCGATTCATTCAAAAAATTATCATATATTAATCTGATTGCTAAAAACACAGCTGACACCATTTATATCTAATTTTGTTTTAAACGAAGAAAATCCCATTTGCACATATTGACAGTCCGAACTAGATTATGGTACTAACCAGATGATTCTGTATTTCTTATTTTGTTTTGTGAACGGATTTTTTTTAAAACAAAGGATGCATGAAGGTGAAACGGGATACTGAGAGAAAAGCTCCTGGCACATCGCAATTAGAAGGGACTTCTAGCGATGTTTCGCATGATCGCGTTATGGCTGATGAAACAGTCCCGCAAAAATTATTTTCAAATATTTCTCAAGCAAAAAGTTTTTTTGACTCGATCAAGAGAAGGTTAAAACAATGTATCGTCGAAAAAAAGCAGTTTTCTGCTTTGTCACTAGATGAAATTCGGGATTGGTATAGATTAGGACAAATTCATCAACATTCGGTGCAAGATACCTATGAACCTGATCCTTATATTGTCGAATGCTGTATTAGCGAAGCAGATAAGAAACATCTCAAACAAGCCGAGAGAAACCAAGAAAACACCATTTATTTGGTCAACCGACACAAGGAAGCTCTATGGATGGAAAAGCGCCCGAACCCAGAATTAAGATAGCTACTTACTATACTACTCCAGGAAGCAAAGGAAAAATAGTTGCTAAAAATAATACGGACAATATTCATATATCTGGAGATGTAAGTGCTTCTATTTCGGCGGTACATCATGAAGGTGATGGTGAAATACTTTATGAAGATAATGAATTTAATGTTTTTCAAGGACCACAATTTCAGCCAACCTCAACAAAGGAGAGTAATATGGATGCAAGATCAACTGCACCCGCACCAGCACGAACAACATTACCGTTACAACCTGCACAACCACAAGCGTTAGCAC
>CAYSGV010000219.1:0-5020 GCA_964430685.1 uncultured Gammaproteobacteria bacterium | reverse complement strand
AATCAATAAAACCACGAAATCAATAATAGATAGACAGGAATATGTTCGTTCAAATATACTCGCCTTTTTACATTATATTTGGAGTTCAGTATGCAACAAGTCCCAGAAACTATAAGCAAAGAAATATTATTTCAACGATTGGAGCACGCAGAAACATTGGAAACTTTTGTCCAATTGCTCAGGCAATATCACAGTTCTATTGAACAAAATGATCTAATCAGGGTTTTTTTTACGATTGTCAATAAATTTCGTATTGATGGATTGAAAGCATTTGCAAAAGTATCTTTGCCTGCAAAAGAAGAACGAGAAGCAATTGAAACAATAGCAGTGATTGGCGCACGGCTTGCTGTTCAGCAAAACCTAAAAGAAATATTGGGTATTTGTTTAGATGTTAAGCCAAATTTATTGCAATATGTTTATACGGATGAAGATAACCGTACTGTATTACATATAGCAGCTGCAAATGGTAATGTGGATATACTAAAATTTTTATTAAAGCTCGGCGCAGATCCAGACCAAAAAGATAAAAATGAACAAACCCCCTTACAGCTAGCACAGGGAAAACTAACCTTTCAAATCGCACAATTGGTCAAATATCATATTGATAAGGCACGAGCAGCTAGTCAGCTGCCAAAGTTAATGAATAGTTTAGAACTATTGCAAAAACAAAATAGCCAGATGCGAGATAAAATAGAACATGCGGAAGAAGAAATAAAAAAATCGCATGCAGTAGAAAGCCGATTACAACAAGAGAACGCAGAATTAAAAAAGGCAATTGAGGCAAAAACATCTACGATGGAGTCTACTGTTGCAAGAGATCATACTATGAGTTTGTCTTTGTACCCAGAAGTGCAATTACTTAAAGATACTACACGTTCACAGCAAGAATTTCTGACAAGACAAGAGAGCACATTGCGCTTACTTCTTGGTTTGAATCAATACAGTTTAAAAGTGAATCCGATGGTGTTGAAAGGGCAAAAGATTTTTATAAATTCATCTTCAAAGCATGTTTTGCTAGGAGTTACTTCCAGCAATGAATTAATTACTTTAAATGACCAAAATGAAATGCAACTATGGGAAATGCATACCAAGAGATTTATCCGAACCATTGCGACCATACCAGCTCTTCTGTTAATGGAGAAGAAAAAGATCGTTGATTTATTTGCCGCCCTATTAAGTAAAGCGCCAGCAACTGTTTTGCCTCATTTTGTGAATAGAAAAATTAATCTTACCAAAATTAAAAACCCAAATAACCTGGAAACAGTCAATACGAATATTGAGTTAACAGTAAATCATGCTGATTCAGCAGCTCGCACAGATGTTTGTAATGCTTTAAGTAATACAAATAGATACGATAATATCGAAATGCTTTATAGAGCAATGAGCGATGCAGATGAAAATGTTCGTAGAGCTGCATGTGAAGCGATGGGTAAGCGCGTTGTGCATGTGAATTATACTACATGGGATGTGCCTAAAATTATTCGCCTACTTGTCAATGCAACAAGTGATAATAATTTTGATGTCCGTATTAATGCTTGTAGAGCATTAGCTAATGTGATTAGTGCTCTTAGTGAATTCACAGCGCTGGAAGATCATTTAAAAAAATATTCATGGGAAGTAATCAATGCGATGGTAAACGTAGTCGTTGCAGCGCGAAAGACGATTGTGAATGACCATGTGAGTATATTTGGTAAATTAAAAATAGGTACCCCTGAAGTAATCAATGTGTTCTATCAATTAGCAACGAGTCATGCGGAAAAAGAAGTGCGCGAGGTTGCTTGTGAAGCATTAGGCTTATTAAATTTGATTACACCTAAAGTTATCAATGCACTCGTTAAAGCAACGGGAGATATTGAATCAAATGTACGCTTATCTGCATGTAAATCATTAGATAAACTAAATGCTGATACTCCCGAAGTAGTCAGTGCTTTTGTTAAACTGGCCACGAGCGATACGGAGTCGAATATTCATGCATCAGCATGTATGGCATTAGGTAAACCTTGCATGCGCACATTGCAAGTAATTAATGTACTTGTTCAAGCAACAAGTGATGCAAATGATAGGGTTCGTAAAGCCGCATGTGAATCATTAGGAAAATTAAATACGAATACACCAGAAGTAATTAATGCACTTGTTCAAGCAACTTGCGGTGCCGAAAGCATGGTTCGTGAAGCTGCATGTGAATCATTAGGAAAGTTAAATGCGAATATCCCGAGTGTAATCAATGCACTTATTAGAGCAACGAGTGATACATTCGAAGATGTCGCCTGTTTAGCCTGTGAGGCTTTGGGTAATCTGGGCGCGAGTACACCGGAAGCAATTAATGCAATCGTGCAGTTAGGAATGAGAAAAATAACATATGGCAATGAACGAAAGGTTAAAAATACTGTATGTAAAGTGTTAGCCATGAATGATTTGTATAACTCTGCAGCAAACAATTTATTGATCGAAGCAATGAGTAATGATGATTATCAAATCCGCCAATCTGCAAGTAAACTATTTGATAAGCTAGAAGTGATTACTCCTACAGCATTTAAGGCACTTGTTCAACTGACTATAAGCGATACTCATGGTCCTCGTAGTACTGCAAGAGAAGTAATCGAAGAACTACAAGCTAAGACACCTGAAGGGATTCAAATGTTTGTTAAATTGGCGAAGAGTGAAGCAGATAAAGAAACACTGTGTGCCGTGTGTGTGGTGTTAAAAAATACATATAGAAGAGAACCTGAGTTAGTTAATACAATCGACGTTATCAATATGCTCATAAAATTAGCAACGAGCAATGCTGATAGGGAAATTCGCTATGCTGCATGTGAATTGCTAAAGGAACTTACTGCGAATATACCTGAAGCGGTTAGCGTATTTATAAAATTAGCAAGAGGTGATACGGATGGTAAAATTCGTAAGCTTGCGTTTGAGGTATTAGGTAAGCTGAAAGCAAATACTCCTGAAGTTGTTAGCGCACTTATTCAAGCAACCACTGATGCTGATGTAGATATTCGGAGTTCAGTATGTAGCGTATTAGGTGAACTCAAGGCGAATACACCAGCAGTGATCAATGCACTTATTATGTTAGTAATAAATGATGTTAAAACAGATGTTCGCCGTGCTGCATGTTATGCGTTACGTGAATTGAAGGCGAATACACCTGAAACAATTAATACGCTTATAAAAGCAGCAACGATTGATAATGATAGACTGGTTCGCAATGATGCTTGTGGTGTATTAGGTGACCTAAAAGCAAATACACCAGAAGTTATACAAGGGCTTTTAAAAATAGCTACCAGTGATACGGTAGAGAATAATCGCTTAACTGCATTTAGAGTATTAGGTGTACTTAAGGCAAATACACCGGAAGTTGTCGATATGCTTATTTGTGCGACGAGTAATGCTGAACCGAGAGTTCGAAGATCAGCATGTCAAGCATTAGGTGACTTAAACACGAATAGGCCGGAAATAATTAATGCGCTTGTCAAAGCAGCGAGTGATAATGATTCTTCTGTTCGTGATGCTGCATGTGAGGCACTAGGAAAATTAAATGCGAATGTGCCTAAAGCGATAAGCGTTCTTGTTAAAGCAACAACTGATGCTAATGAGCATGTGAGTCGTTTAGCATGTGAAGCATTAGGTAAAATGGATGCACCTATGCCTGAAGCAATCCAAGTATTAGCTCAGTTGGCAACCAGTAATGAGAATAGCGAAGATAAGACAGCCCCTAGTGAAGCATTAATAGAACTTAATCCACTGGCAAAAGCTCAAGCCCTAGCAAGCATTAAATCTGCAGCCAGAAATAAGCGTAGGAAAGAGAAGGCAGCCGCTAGTGACGCATTAATAAAACTTAGTACAAAAACACCGGAAGTAACCAAAGCACTCTATAAATTAGCAACGAGTGATACTGATCCAAATGTTAACCATGCTGCGTGCGAACTATTAGGAAAGATCTGTGGAAAATCCGAAAAGATAATCACTACACTCATTAAATTAGCAACGAGTGATACTGATCCAAATGTTAGCCATGCTGCGCAAAAACTATTAGACAGACCCAGTGGAAATACCGAAGAAATAATCACCACACTTGTAAACATTGCAACAAATAATACTGATTTAAATATCTGTCGTCATGCTTGCGATGCTCTAGATGAACTCTTTAATCATTTATGCAATATGCTAGATAAATTATACATCGAATTTGAAATTGAAGAAGAAACTATAATCAAAGCTATTAACATTAACGCCCAAGAAGAAATTCCAGCCGTTAATTTAGTAGAAATGAGGCCAAGTATGTGAAATAACTAAGTAACCGAACTAACAGAACCGCGACCGTTAGGGATTGATCTCGGTATTTACAAGGAACTATGATATAGGCGAAATCATTCATGTCAGATTGACAATCAACCTCAAGTCAGCAAACAGAAACAAGGTTTATCTAATTGTTGATTTTGAGTTAATTCTGTTTTTTGTACTATTTTTTGAGATTGGAATAAAATTAATGGCTGATCCAGTGAGTGTCTATTATATTTTTCTTTTAGGTCGTTAGACAATGCGTACAAATTGGGCTCAATTTGATGCTTAAATTGGGGATCAGATTTTAATCTTGCTACAATGAATTGTGTTGTTAAATTAAATAAACTATCGACCTCAAACCTATTGATCTTAACAAATTCACCAATACTGACATGTAAATTAATTATTTTATCGCGAATTTCTTTAGAATCAGGGTATATGGTGAATTTACTCAGTTTATGGTTCGACTGCAGGGACACATAAATAAATTCTTGTAAGGCTTGTAATAAAACGACCAACATTTTTTTATCAGCCGTGAACCAATAGGTTTTAGCGAATTGTTCAGATCGGGTTAACGCAAAATCTTTTTGCCCAAATAATTTTTTTAATTCTTTTGCAAACGCATTAGCAGCAAAGAGACTAACATTTCTCTGCAAACCTAACCCAAAACGAATTTCATCAATTGTTGATTCTATTACTACACTCAGGTGGTAACCATTAAATGCAATGGGCAAGG
>CAYSGV010000218.1:0-5087 GCA_964430685.1 uncultured Gammaproteobacteria bacterium | reverse complement strand
GAATCACACGTGTGGCTAATGCCAATCGACTCTGTTTGGGTTGCATTAATGTTCCTTCGTTCTTAAGCGATAAGATATATAATCTGAGCGCGTTATCATACCAAAATATTGCTCTGCGTCAGTAATCGCAATCACATCATGTTGTTGAAATAAAGACAAGAGCTGAGAAGGATTTAAATCTAAGGGTACTGAAACGGGGTTGGCCTGCATTTTTGTGGCTACTGGCTGGCTAAGCGATGCGTGATCGGTGATGGCTTGCAAGAGATCACGTTCGGTAATTAAGCCAATCACACGCATCGCGGCATCAAGCACCGGTAGCGCTGTAATAGAGTGTTTTTTAATGCGCTGCCAAGCAACTGCCAAACTGTCCTCTGCGTGCACATAAGTCAGCGCATTTCGACCACGTGCTAGAGGCATCATCTCGCGCAAATCATGAGTTTGCACTTTAGCTAATAAACCTTGATCGATCAGCCAATCATCATTGTACATTTTAGAAAGATATTTATTACCGGTATCACAGAGAATCGTTACCACACGTTTAGGGCTTTGCTGTCGTCGGCAATATTGTAAGGCAGCGTGTAGCATGGTTCCTGCGGATGCACCAATCAGTAATCCTTCTTTGCGCAACACTTCTCTAGCGGTGTCAAAAGATTCTTTATCACTGACCGTAATGGCTTCATCGATTAGCGAGAGATCACAAATGGATGGAATAAAATCTTCTCCAATGCCTTCAACCAGCCATTTTTCATAACTTTCCCGTAATGTATGTGTGTTGACATAATCAGCCACGATTGAACCTTTGGGATCAGCTATTATTAATTGTATCTGTGGATGAATGCGTTTAAAAAAGCTAGCCATTCCAGTCGCCGTACCGCCACTACCAACGCCAAATACGATGCAATCTACATCTTCGTCCATCTGCTGCCAAATTTCTGGTGCGGTGGTACGTTCGTGCGTTTGTGGGTTGGCTGGATTATTAAATTGATTGATATAATAACTATTCGGGATTTCTTGCACTAAACGATTGGCAACATCTTGGTAATATTCAGGATGACCTTTGTTTACATCGGAGCGGGTAATGACCACTTCTGCACCCAATGCACGCAAATGCGCAATTTTTTCACCGCTCATTTTGTCCGGCAAGACAAGGATGAGACGATAACCTTTAAAAGCAGCAACCAATGCGAGCCCTAAACCGGTGTTACCGGCTGTAGCCTCAATAATGGTCATGCCGGGTTTTAATAAGCCCGCTTTTTCTGCGGTTTCAATCATGTTGAGGGCAATACGATCTTTAATTGAACCACCCGGATTATGATCTTCAAGTTTCAAGAATAAGCGACAAGGGCCAGGATCAATGCGTGTGAGTTCAACCATTGGTGTGTGGCCGATCATGGCTAGTGTGTTGGCAAAAACTTGCATGCAATATCCCAGTCAAAGCGTTTTGAATTTAGGTGCAAGTCTAGCAGATAGAAGCGTGATGTGCAGCCGATATGTGGCTATTGTATTGCTGCGTAGCCTCGATGTAGCGAAGCGAAGTCGAGGATCCATTACAATTAGATTTTCTCTATATTGCTTGCTAATCAAGGTATCTATGCATCAATATTAGCGAATAATACAATTGCCGCTTCGAGCATTTGGATTATGGAATTATTTAACGATTATATATATAGAGATTTAGAGGAACTTATGCTATTCATCATTAGCCGGCGCTTACAGTGCCGCAACCTGATTATTCACCTAAATTGAGTCAAATCTCCATGCAGGCCGTGGTACCATTGATAATAGAATTTTTAAATTCAGTTGCACCAAATCAGGTTTCAAAGCATGAAATATCGATGACATTCAGCAATAGACTTTCGTGTTGAGATCCTTGCAATTGCAAAATGTTTACACCTCTGAGTTAGATTTATGCGTGTAATATTCACAGTACATTTAATTGAGCAGCCATCATGGCTGCTCAATTGTTGCATCACACTAAAAAGCAGGAACTGCACGAAGTATTTTGGGTCCAGTTCCATCTGTAGAGCTAAATACATCTAGATAAAGTGTTTCAAAATTTAATCGATCACCAGGTGCGACACTGGTTACTGTTCCTAAAATTGAATTATCAATTATGGGATTAAATGTGACATTGCCTGTGCCATTACCTAAAAAGCCTGCATACACACGATGACCATCTTGTGGTAATACCAATGAGCAGGTTGGTGGATTACTAAAAGCACATGAAAATGAAGTTAAGAATGCATGAAATTCCATATTATCATTCGTGGCGTACAATACATTTGCGATTGGATCTAGATAAATAGCATCAAGCTCTCTATCTTGTGTAGATACATCGAGCAATTTCTGTTGCATGCCAGCAGTTCCGTCTTTATTTATTGGAATACGAATAATACTGCCACCATCAAAATTTGTTGCATAAATATTTTTGCCAAGTTGGTCGATCGCCAGTGAAATAACCCCTAAACCTCTTGAGGCAGGGCCACCCAGCACAAAATTGCCAGGATCACCTTCAAGATAATTAGGATTACTTGCTACATCGACGCCAGCCCAAACATTTGCTGTTTTTTGGGCTAGATTAAGTTTAATAATATTGCCCATTTGCGCATCTGCTACGTAAATATATCCTTTGCCGGTTAAAAATGCATTTTGATCTAATGTAATTCCATCACCAAATTGAAAAACAGGCGTTACCGTTTGATTGGGTTGCGGCCATATTTTCGTACATGGACCTGTGTTCAAATCACAATGTCCACCACCGACAGGAATTTTCCATATGCCGTTGTAGACCGAGGGTGTTTTGGTTACGGTATCAGTAACACTAATATACGCTGTGTAGAGATTACCTTTTATATCAGTCGCCAAACGCAAATTTACTGAATTAAAATCAACAGCAGTAGGATTGGCATTATTTAAAGGAAAAGTAGCGTATATGCTCGCTTGACCTTGCGGCGTAATTTTCATGATAGTACCTTTAGGCAATGCCATTGCCACATATAAATTTCCATCTAAACCGCGCAAAGAACCTTCTGGGGCACATGTTTTTAATCCTGTAGTTGGATCAGTTGGGCAAAATCTTTGCGCAAATGCGCTGCCAGGTGACATATCAACAAAGGTTGATAACTTATAAGTTAGGTCTGCATGTGCAGGGATGGCATAAAATGCCAAAAATCCTTGTAGAACAGACAAAATAGTTTTACTTAATTTTTGCCCGCTTAACTTATGTTTTGGATGTAACTGCATAGAGAAAAGATAATGTTTTTTCATGATAGTCCACCATCTTAAACATTCGTGAATCAATCTTATCTGTTCACGTCATTTTAATTAATTCATACTAGGATCAGGCTGCAATTTTTTCGGATGAAGTGCGTTAAATTAGAGCCCTTAATTTATTTATAGCATCACAGTCGTTAAATTCAATAAATTCAACATGTTATCATGAATATTTAGCGGGAACTATGTAGATAAATAGTTGTCAAAGATGTGACCAATCATAGCTAATGTTGGCATAAACTTGCATACAATATCTCAGTCAAAGCTTTTTGAATTTAGGTGCAAGTCTAGCAGATAGAATACCAATATGCGGGGTTATGTTGAACTATAAATTTCAAAAACAGTAGTGAGAGGATAGATTACATACTTAAAAATTAAATTCAGTAGCCGCGTTTTTATATGATGCGGCTACTGAATAAATTAGATCGCGGACTATTTGTTAGATCGCGGACTATTTGCGATACACGCTTTGACGCTCTTCAACTACGTGTTGCGCGTCCGTAGCCAAAGTACGTGAACGTCGTTTATTATGTTCTGAACCAGATACATCCGTGTCTACGTGGTGCATCATTAATCCTGAGTAGGTATGCTCTCGAGGAGGTAATGGTGAATAAGAATAACCACCAACAAAAGAACGAAAGCCATAGCCGCAGTCTTGGTCTCTTGGGCGTAGTGGTTCTTGTGTTTTAGGTGTATTAAATAATAAGCGTGATAAAGTATTCTCATGTGTTGTATTTACTACACCTAAACTAAATGCTCCCTTGGTTTGCTTTTCCAGTTTTGTTTCTCGTCCGTCATGATAGATATCACGAATAATACTTGCTGTATTTGCAACAACATCATGCATGAATTTTAAGCTAGCAAAAAGGCCCGTAGCGAGGAACGCTGCTTTAGTTATAATCCCTGCAGTGAGTGGAGCAACAAAGGGAATATGGATGCTTACAAATGATGCAGCTGATGCAATGAGTGTTAGCCCTTTAGCAAAACCCGGAATAGCTGCTAACCATAGAAGCCCTGCGGGTAAAGCGATACCAGAGGTGAATAGTGCAAGTGCTACAAATGCTGTAAACAGCACTGCTACAGGAACAATGACTCCCCAAAAAAGACGTGGATGTTTTTGTGCATAATGCAATAGTGGACGAAACAATTGATTAATAGGTGAAGTAAAATGCTTTAAAATTGCAACGGGTAAGCCAATTGTAATTTTAAATATTCCACGAATTAGTGAACGAGAAAAACCATAAGCAGGTTGAATTTCATCTACATCCGTTGCATACCCGTGGCTTGAAGCAAGACTGTATGCTGCCCTTGTGGGTTTTCGTGCACCAATTTGGCTAATTCGATCAACCATATCAGCAGTTAATGTAGCTAAAAATTCCACCCATTTAAATGGATTTATGATTTTACGCCATGCTAAATGTCGTTTAAATTTTCCTTCACGTACTGCTTCAATATAGTCTTCGTTGTATTGATTTTCTTCGCCAACAGTTTTAATGATGGCGCGATTAAAAGTTTCAGTAAATGTTAATTTCTCATTGTTGCGAATCTCTCCTATAGGTGCAATGTATGACATATTCTGTCTCCTTAATATTATTTAGTTAAACCTATTTACTTAATACGCTTACATATTTAAATGTAGTAAGGATTATTTTAAATTGCAATTTTCAAATAAATATTATGGGATTGCATTTATATGTCATTATGTGATATATTCCGCAGAATTATTAATATCATTAATACTAAGTTATTTCTAATAAAAATATAGTTTTCATATTAATGGATTTAATCAATGCAGCTTGAATTAATGCCTTTTA
>CAYSGV010000217.1:0-5096 GCA_964430685.1 uncultured Gammaproteobacteria bacterium | reverse complement strand
CGTCCAATCTATCGCTACGCTAGCGCTGGCTTTAAGAAAACAAATAACCCTCACAGACCCCATTGTACTGCAACTTACTACATTTATGGAGTATTGTTTGCATGAGAACAGGTCGGATGCCACATTTGAAGCAGTTAAGACACTAGGAAAACATATAACTCTAGCAGAAAGTATTTTATTACAACTGATTAATTGTTTGCGAAATTGTAATATACATAGTAGAGAGATTATAGTTAAAGCGCTGAGTACACAAACAATATTACCAGAAAAAATATTGCAGGAACTCATCACTTGCTTGCAAGACAGTCAGGGCGAGATTATTAAAGAGGCTGCAGATATTTTAGGGAACCAACAGTCTTTACCAGAAAATTATTTATCGCAACTGATTACTTCATTGACAAGTGAAAGTAATGAAGTAAGAAAAGCTGCTGCCTACGTTTTAGGTAAGCAAAAGACATTATCCAAAAAACACTTAATGCACCTTACAGCAGCTTTACAAGACGAAGATAGTAGCGTCATAGAAACCACTGCCAAAGCTTTAGGCCAATACAAAATACTACCGATAAAGATATTATCGCATCTTGTTGCTTGTTCACAAGATAAGAGAAAGGATATCAGCGATGCCGCGCTAGAAACTTTAGGCCAACAGGAAACACTGCCGGATAATATCCTTCTACAGCTGGTAACCACTTTGCTTAATAAGTCAAATAGTGAACCTTCAAACGAATTGGCAGCGACTTTAGGAAAACAATCTATATTACCACTGACGGTTCTAAAAATGCTTGCTAACTTACTCATGGCAAATTTGGAAAAATGTAATATTGTTTATAATTGCATTCAGCAAATTTCCGTACGTTGTCTTATAGAACAAATTTATAAAGCAAAATCTCGTGACATTATTTTGTTACTACCACTATTGTTTTTAAAATGTGCTAAAGAAAAAAATCTTCTTTATTTTAAGAGTAATTCATTATATGCCGCAGATGGATCATTTTGTGTTTCTTTTACGGAGAAAGAAAAAAATAACTGGATAGACAAACTTCATCGATTATTTTTGAAATGGACAAACGCATTAGTGATATTAGAACAACCAGAAGCACCGCCTCCTCTTCCAGCTGTTGTTTTAAATGAAGATAAAAAATATACCCTTAGAAAAAGAAAAGCAATCCCTAGACAACAAAAACCTTCAGATATAGCTAAACATGAAACCGAAATTCAGGATGACGAAATAGAATTACTAGCTCAACCCACTGACCGTGGAAAATTCTCACGATTAAGTCCGACAAGCATATCTGCCGCGGCTTTGTTTCATAATTCAGCCACGACAAGCAGACCCAAAAGATTATGTGCTGCTCAAGCGGATGATGATAGTGCCGGCAAAAAAAATGACGAAGTGACGCAGTCAAGTCCAGCAGCATTTTTTCAACAACCTAAACTTAAAAGAAATAAATCGCGGCAAGCAAAAACTGAAGTCAAGCGGATCAAATCTCAACCCAATCTTAAGTAATTCAACATTGTATGTTCTATCGACCCAGTCCGCATCCAATTACGAGATAAAAATTTTTTTGGTTCCAGTTCTAATCCGAGGAGATTTACCAAACTGTCCCACATATTGCAATCAGCCTTTAATAATTATTAGCAAGTTATGACATTTCTGGAAACGTTTGCACTGTTTTATGGCCGAAATATACCGTAAATATTACGGTAATTTTGACACCCTTGCCAAAGTTAGTATCTCACAATAATGACGGCCAAAGATTTGTATATATCAAACCAAATCTTATATATTAAGTTGAAATTGTACAGATTAATGAAAGTATTGATTAGATGCTAGTTGTATTAATGATTTGACTATGAATTTTTGTGTTTAAAAGAATTGATGAAATATGGATGCGCTAACCACATGAATACTATCACTACACTATTTTTAGGTCTTTATGTAGAACGAACTGCATTTATAATTATTCCAATTACTTGCTTGTTTTTAGTAATCATTGCATTTTTTTCTCAGTCTCAAATACAAATTGTTAACCAATCGAGCTGTCGCCATGTACATAAAATCCGATCATAATCTGATAAGAATTTCACAGCAACTTGCTATACCTTGCAGTCCTTTAAAACTTATAGGTATAGAACATTTTTCCTATATGAAACAGTTTGCAGATGGGACCAGAATTAATCTGTCTGACAAAGCTCAATGGATTGATGATTATTATAATTTAAAATTATATCAATCAAGTTTATACGAAGATAATTTAGCTAATTATACTTCTGGTCACCATGTAGCAATTGGCTGTGAGGATTTAGAAGTTAGTCGTCACGGAATGCTATACTATAATACTATTCATGGCATAGTTATTATTAAAGCCGACCCTAGTTGCTGTGAATTTTTTCTTTTTGGTTTCACTGCTGACAATCTGCAAGCAGTACGTATTTTACTTGAAAATATGGAAGTTCTCTATCATTTCATAGCTTATCTAAAAGCTCAATGTAGTGATTTATTCATCAAAGCAGAAAAAAGCAAAATATTATTGCCAAATAATAGAATAATACTAAATGCCAAAAGTACAGTAGATATGGATTTTGCTAAGATAAAAAAAGAATTTTTTCAAAAAACCAAAATCTATAAATATAACTATAAAAAGCCAGATGGTCATAAAATCAAATTATCAAATCGTGAAATTGATTGCATTGCCTACATAAAAAATAACCTAACTGCTAAGATGATCGCCAAAAAAATGAATCTGTCACATCGAACGGTTGAAGCTTATTTAGAAAATATAAGAGCAAAATTTAATCTTCCAGATAGACATGAACTATTGCGGGTTATTTTACAAGATGACTACTTGGGTAGTCTGCGCGATTATTGAGCACGGCCGATTCGAAAATAAAACATTACTACTGTTGCATTTTTCCTCAATTTTAAACGGTCATTAAGGATTATTGATATCATCATTCTTAGTAGAAATATCCGATTATAAATTTCAGTGTATCTCTCTAATGAATACTTATTCATCTAATTTATTGATTTTATTTATATATACCTATTCCATATCGAAAATATTTGGTGAAAAAATCTAATGCCCTAAATATCGATGAGTAATTTAGAAAAACTGTTAGAATATCTAGCAAATAGGCGGTTATAGCGAAGCCTATATAATAATTATCAAATTGTGAACTTATGTAAATTAACATAAAACATGAGTTGGGATTAATATGATTACGCCAAACCACCCGCTTTTGGCATTGTCTTTAGAGTTTATGGAAATCTGCCGACCTCTTGAATTGGTGCAGATTGAACACGTAACGTATATGAAGACCTTTGTTAATGGGGGTCGGACCATCTTATCAACTAAACCGCGCTGGATAGAGGATTACTATAATTTAAATCTGTACAAAAGTAGTTTATTTGAAAGCGATCCAAAGCAGTACCAGGCAGGGTTTAATGTTTGGACCGGTGACTATGATCTAGAAGTCTACCAACACGGTCGCTTATATTATAATACAGCACATTCAATAACAGTCACAGAACCTGTTCCGGATGGTTGTGAACATTTTCTATTTTCAACTTCTCCGAACAATGCGCATGTTATTCATTACTTAGCGAATAACATGGACATACTCTATCATTTTATACTGTATTGCAAAGATCGTGGTTTACAAACCTTACAAAATGCCACCGAAAAACGCGTGGTTCTGCCTAATGAAGACATCAATACTTCGCAACCACTAATCAACATTGATGTACAAACAGAGATGCATGAATTAAAAGAACAATTTTACAAACATACCCCGGTACATCATTATCAAACAAATAATACACATATTACACAAAGGGAATTACAAATACTTTTTTATTTGTTGCATCATAAGACAGCTGATGAAACTGCACAACAAATGAATATTTCTCGCCGTACAGCCGAATCATATATTGAAAACTTAAAAAATAAGTTAGGATGTAGTTCAAAAGCAGAGCTCATTTTGAAATTGAAAAATGAACGCTTGTTATTGTCACTCTATCCTACTTCTTAATATTAATGATATTGAGTGTTAATTTTAATTAAACTCAAAAACCAAATTATTGCGCACATGATGTTTGCTATACCATTGCATATAACACAGTAAAACAATACATATTAAAAAAGCCGCCGGAAACAATAAAGAAGGCAGAAAAAATAAGTTGCTCGTTTGCTGCAGTAGTCTACCGTAAATCATTTGTAACAATGCCCCTATACCATTGGTAAATAAGGCAGCAATCGCTGTAGCGCTCGAGACCATAGTCATTGAAATATGTAAGCGAATATAAACAAAAGCTAAGCATTGCGAACTTGAGAATACTCCTAAGCCAAAAAACAACAAGGCAAGTTGCATCGGTGATAATGCGTGATAAGCAAATAATATAACGCTCAATATGAGAACCAATAAACAGCTCGTATAAAGCACATACCACATCGACAAATATTTATCAACCAACCAACCCCAACATGCTGAGCTTATAATAAAACCCACAAAAAATAAGGAAGAACAATTTCCAGCTTGGTTAGACGATAAATGATGAATATTAATTAAATAATAATTACCCCACAATGTGGCTAAAATAAATAGCGGCGCACTCATTAAACCAAGATATATGCCGGCTATAATATTTTGTTGTTTCATGACTGCTGTAAATTGAAAGTTCTCTATTTTATTATGATTTATTGTTTGCTTCTTGATATTTAAACAGAAAAACATGATTAACAGTATACCAATGCCAGCGAATCCAAGCATTGTCAAACCAAGCCGCCAACCCAATATTTGATTGATATAAACAAAAACACTGTTAGTGAAAATTCCTCCTGATAAAGCAGATGCGCTTACTATGCCAACCATCATGCCAGCTTGATCTTTAAATAATGTTGTAGCTAAACGCATGCTAATAAGTAACGAAGCAGCACTAGCTAATCCCTGCCCAAAGCGTGCCACACTACTCAGTATTAATGAAGTGGAAAATGCTAACGTAAAACAAGATAAAATAGCTATTAATAAAAACATAATCCCAACTTTACGTACGGACCAGCGATCAAGCAAATAGCCTACTGGAATCAATCCTAGCG
>CAYSGV010000216.1:0-5155 GCA_964430685.1 uncultured Gammaproteobacteria bacterium | reverse complement strand
ATCCTTGGCCATTTGCAGATTCAAGAGCTGTGCTTTCGCAGCTTCGAGCACCCCTTCCACGAGCCCCAGGAATAATGGCAATTCATCAATTGAATAAGATTGTTGTGTTTTCTGAATGTCCATAACTTTTTTGATATCCTATTATTTTTCAAAATGATACTATCCCGGTCTAATCTTATTATTTTCCTCTGTATGGCTAGACCTTAAACCCACAATAAAAAGATGAGTACCATATTATTAATCCAGGCCGACGGCACTAACATGATATACATTTAACATCGGCTAAATTAATCTTGAGACTGTCATATTTTACTTCAAGTTAACTAATCCATTGTTTATTTATAATTATCTTATGTTTTCGTTATGTTTTCTCTATCAGTATTGTAATGATTAATCTATTTACGTTACTCATCATAACCAGCTCATTAATTTAAGTTTTCAAAACCCCTTGTTTCAATAGCGTCTGTATTTTTTGCTCCGTTACTATTTTTTGCCCCAATCCACCCATTACCGTTAGAATTAAAATAAACATCACGGTACCCAGCAATACACCATTTGGAATGATGTGCTCTTTATTTTTTAACCACATTGACTTTAGCTTTCCTTGCCTTAGCTGTTGTATTTCCATATAAATTAAAGTTCTCCTTATTTGTGAGCGAAATTTATCTTCTTTGACGAAAATATTATCTTGAACGGAGCGAAGTGTGGGTATGCTGAAGGTGAAAGCCAACTGACTATCCTTAGTTTTTTTACTTTCCATTGTATTTTCCATATCTGAGATATCCTTTAGAACGGCAATATACCGACATTGCACAGATTTGGCAATAACTTATTGTAATTGTAGGAAATTACTGCAAATACAACATGTTTTTTATCTATATAAACTGGGACTTCAGTGAGTTGAGTCGAAGTTTATTGTCAGCTTTGTAAAACTTCTTTTTGATTTATTGACACGGCGCTTTAAACCGTTTGACAACCCTTTGATTGACTAATCCACTTATTGAGAAAAACCGCTTGATTTGGCCCCACTTGGATCAAAATATGGCGCCACAACTAAAACGATCGACCTCCGTCGCACAGTGAAACTCAAGCAGTTGGTTCACATCAAAATTTAATTTAAAGAGTTCATCCTGCATTCATCTGCAATATTAGAAGAGGCCACATATATTGGTGTATTGCGCAAATAAAATTGCAAACCATTAAGAGTCAAAGAATATCGAAAGCCTTTCGAAATAGTTTACATGCTTTACTTTCAAGCAAATTACAACCGTATTGAGATACCCCATTGTTATGGTATTTCAGCTTTAGAAGCTGCTTTGTTCAAGGCCAAATGTACCAATTATCTGCGCGAATATCGGCTAGACATCTTAACAATCGCTCTTCTCAAAAGTTGGTTACGTCTTATCTTTGGGAAAAAGTGAATACATTTATTTATCAGGCTATTATATGATGGTTTTGATGGCGATAAAGGGTATCGATACAGTTTCCAAACCCTTTCGATACGGTTTTGAAATATAGACCAGTACCAGAGACCAGTATCAGGACCAATACCAGTAACCAGAACCAGGACCAGAAAACAACACTTTGTCGCGTGGGCAAAAATGAATGACACTGAGTTGGGGGTTGCAATGTACCCACCACTGGCGAGCGAGAAGATGGTGTAATCATTTTCCGGTGCTTCAGCGCTTGAATTGTTTGCGCAGTGTTCACTTGACGGTGGTGTTGAATTGACACCAGATGCTGGGTAGGTAACCACGAATTGTCTGGAAGCATCAGGAAGTTGAGTGAACAAAATTCAGTAGTCAAAATATATTTTTAAAAAATTGCTTGCAATGTAAAAACAAATCGGCTATAAATTTGTCAAACTTGTGAGAATTGTATCTAAAACCTGCTGCGGCAGGTTTTTTTATGTCTGCTTTTTGAGTCTTCCTGGTTGTGATTCAACAATTTAATTTCAACTTTGTCTTGAGGTGCCTTGATGGCTAAGCAATACGGCGTGCGTTGCTCGGATAACTTGCAACAAAAAATTGAACAAGCCTCTCTTGCTCGAAATTTACCCGTAGCACATTTGTTTCGAGAAGCGATGCGGAACTACCTAAATCAAGATGAAATTAAAAACCAAATGCTGGATTTTGAAAAACGCCAAATTGGTAACTTTCGAAAGCTCATGCGGCAAATGGAAAAGTTAACTGAGGAAGTTGAAATTTTAATGCGCCTCCTTGATTTATTTTTGAAAAGTTATTTGTTGCACACGCCACCTGTAGCCAAACATTTGCAAGTTAGCGCAAGAGCACAAGCTAAAACCCGTTATGAGAAATTAATGCAAACCTTAGCACAAAACGATTTAGTTCAGCCTCTGCATGAGGAAAACCAATGAGTCATGTGTCCCATGGTGATTCCTCAGGTGAAGCACTTGGTTTAACTTTAGGTCACTATCCGAAAAAGAAACCTTTTTTGAAACCCAGTGTTTTTTCAGTGGTCAAGCATATCCGGTGGTTACGTAAACGCAAAGTTAATCCAGTTACAACAGCAAAACATCCTCTACCTTTCTTGCAGCGCTGCTCTGTTCGCTTCACGTATAGTCGCAACCGTGGACAAGGATTTTGGCGTGCGCATGGTCAGTATTTAGCACGTGAAGGGGGTCATCAGATGGGTGAGAAAGCGTTGGGATTTCATGTTTCAGGGGAAATACCCATTGGCCAAACACTGGCACATTGGGAAGAAACAGGAGACAAGCATTTATTTAAACTGATTCTCTCACCAGAGTTTGGTAATCAACTGGATTTACAACAACTCACTTGTGATTTTATGAACAAACTTTCCCATGATTTAGACAAAAGCTTAGAATGGGTTGCCATTGACCATTACAATACTGAACATCCGCATGTGCATATTGCACTCAGAGGTCACGATGCATCGGGGGCTTCATTTCGCATCCCACGAGATTATATCAAAACCACGATGCGCCAACGCGCACAAGAAATGGCAACAATACAGCTGGGTGTGCGAACACCAATGCAAGTTAGAGAAAGTCTTGAACGACAGGTTAACCAAAAACGATTCACCGATTTAGACCGACTGCTTTTACAGAATGTACAAAAAGAAGAACAAGGCCTCTGTGTTGACTTAAAAAATGAACTCAAACAATTACACAAACGCTATCGAACAGCTCTGCTCATGCAACGATTAGAGGTTTTAAAAGAGATGGGCCTTGCTCATCTTTATCCATCAGGTAAATGGGTATTGGCAAATGACGCTGAGACAATTCTGCGTCAGTATCAAATGCAAAATGACCGTTTGAAAATGATGTATCAAAAAACGAAGCATGCACAACATGTTTCAGAATTGGTGACAAATCTTGCGCTTACAAGTTCATCAATACATAACCCTAAAAAGAAAGTGCATGAATTGATTCAGTCAATTTAACCCACAAAATTTAGTTTCATGTAAATTAAATCTATGTTGATTATTATCTATGGCAAAAATAATTCTCGCCTGATATAAACTTATTAGGAAATTAAATGAAATAAATGATTTATATTGCACAACAATTAACCCTGCAAAAATAGTTGACGCGAGATAGATTTACCTAAATGATTAAAATCACACCGCCGCCTATATTTAAGCAATACATGAACCGTAAATATGACTGAATGTACATTCAGAATTTTTTACAAATAGGTACAATGATATTATTCAATGCCCATTAAGAATGCTTCAGCCCCAAACGCTCCAATCTTTTATTTTCCCTGGCAGGCATCGCTCATTTGTTGCCTAGGTCTTTTAATCCTCAATTGGTTCACCACACAATTTTTAGCGGCTAAGCTTGGCTCAATGGTAAACTTAAGTGCACCACTATGGCAAACCCCTTGGGGATTAATCTATCATCCTTGGGATTGGATAGCATGGAGTTGGCATTATAGCGGAATTTCCTATCTGCCTCTGGAAAATGCACTGGGTCAATCTTACCTCATCGCAGTGTGTGGGAGTGCTGTTGTTGGGATAGCGGCGAACTTATTTGCCCAATACCAAAGACAACGAAGCTTCAACACCAAAACCGATAGCCATGGCTCAGCGCAATTTGCTGCCTTCAAAGAGGTTATGGCGACTGGATTGTTAGAACAAGAAGATGGGGTTACCATTGGGGGCTACTACCATCCAAAGAAAAAGCGATTGTATTATTTACGCCACAATGGTCCAGAGCATGTGATTGTGTTTGCACCCACCCGTTCGGGCAAAGGGGTGAGTTTAATTCTACCCACGTTATTGTCTTGGTCTCATTCCGTTTTAGTTTACGACATTAAGGGTGAGAATTGGGCGCTCACCGCTGGTTGGCGAGCAAAAGAGTTAAGGCAAGCCGTTTATAAATTTGAACCCACAGCTCTTGACGACTCATCCATACGCATCAATCCATTAGCAGAAATTCGGCTAGGAACTGCAAAAGAAATTGCCGATGTGCAAAATATGGCCACCATTATTGTTGACCCTGAAGGTCGTGGCTTAAATGACCACTGGGCCAAAACAAGCTTTTCCTTTTTGGTTGGCGTTATTTTACATGTACTTTATGCCGAACCCAATAAAACGCTCAATGGGATTGTACAATTTCTTTCTAATCCCAAGCGAAATATTAAACATACATTGCAAATCATGTTGGAAACCAAACACGATTCTGAGGAAAAACAGGGTTGGGTAGATTCTAAGGGAGAGCCAATATTTGTGCACCCCATTGTTGCCGCTAGTGCCAGTGAGATGCGGAGTAGAAGTGATAATGAACGCTCAAGTGTCTATTCAACCACTTTATCTTTTTTAACGCTCTATCGAGACCCAATCGTTGCCTATCATACCGGTCAAAGTGAACTCTCAATTCGGCAGCTGATGGATAAAGAAAAACCCATATCACTTTATTTGATTGTATCCCCAAGCGACAAAGACCGATTGAAACCACTGATACGACTCTTACTCACGCAAGTGGTTCGCTTATTAACCGAAAAGCCAATTGATATTCATCAAGCAAACGATATTGTAACACTGGATGATAAGCAAACGAACAAACCATACACAACAGCACAACGCTTGTTATTAATGATTGATGAGTTTCCAAGCTTAGGTAAATTAGAAATATTCGAAGAAGCGCTCGCCTTTATGGCAGGTTATG
>CAYSGV010000215.1:0-5155 GCA_964430685.1 uncultured Gammaproteobacteria bacterium | reverse complement strand
CGATCAGGTCCGGCGTCGTCGGCTTGACCATGACCGTGCGGGCCGAGGTGTCCGCGACGTCGGCGTCGTAGGTGACCACGGTGACGCCGGCGTCCTGGGCCTTCTTCAGGGCCGGCACGACGGAGTTCGCGTCGGCCGCGGGTTCGAGCGTGGCGCTCTTGGTGCTCAAGCGGTCCGTCAAATAGCCTATTGCCGATAGTGTAAGGAACGTTCCTGTTTTGTTCAGTCGCGCCCGGCAAACAGACGCGATCACTTTTCCGCTTTTGTCATATCGTTTGTCAGTGATATATCCCTCAGCATTTCGTTTAATAACGCGCCTACCCATATTATCACGGGCATAATCATCAACTCGATTTCTCGATTGATTCTTAAATTTATCTGTTAGCAATAATTGCTCTACTTGACCAACTGTTGGAACTTCACTATCAGTGAGTTTATCATCTGGATAAACAATTAATGAAGCATATTGTATGCGTTGAATGCATTCATTGCTTTCATTATATTTCCATTCTGTGATTCGGGCAGTTGTTTTATTATTATTCGTTTCTAGAAAATTTATTTCATAACGCAATAAGCCATCTCTATCATATGTACGTTGGGCATATACATCATTACTAGTTGCAACGACCATTGCAGAAACATCTTTAGGCGTTGAGGTTTCTGATAATTGTGTTAATTGTTCTTGTGTGAGTGGTATATTGTAACGACGCAAATTAATTATGTTATTATTCTCATTATAAACTTTTTCGATTGCATAACCTTCAGCATCTATCTCAAAACGCAGATTACCACGCTTGTCATAAACCTTACGAGCAACATTTCCCTTGCCATCTTTAGCCATTAAAATATGGCCAGCAGCATCCCAAGCTTGCGATTTAAGTGCAATTGATTTTGCGTCACATAATACACTGCGACTCGTTTCACGATTTAATATATCGCGGCCTATATCTTCTTGATATTGGCCAGGCTTATCTGGCTTGTCTTGTTCTTGTTTAATTTGCCTCAGTCCAGCATATGGATTATATTGATTCGTTGTTATTAAACGTAAATTGTCCGGATCAATTGTTGTTCTGACAGTTAAACCAGCTGATACAAATTCTATTTTCTTTTTTAATCCATCAGGACTAATTATTTCTATATCTTCACCAAAAGCATTTGCAGTGAATACGGTTGTGCGCTTTTCGCCATTAAAATCGTCTATTGTACTATCTACATGCCCTACACTATTTGCTAAATAAATAAATCTTGTTTCCTTCCCACTTGTTGCTATATGCAATTCTTGCCAGCCGAGAATATTAAAACCAAATATTTCTTCACTTTGATCAGAA
This sequence comes from uncultured Gammaproteobacteria bacterium, assembly GCA_964430685.1. GTDB lineage: Bacteria > Pseudomonadota > Gammaproteobacteria > CAYSGV01 > CAYSGV01 > CAYSGV01. The sequence goes on along the minus strand of CAYSGV010000215.1, from coordinate 3,827 downwards.
TAATACGTATGTTCTAATTGGCCATCAACACCATAACTGAATGACGTGCTACGATTATTTTGTGTTCGATGTTCAATTTCATCAAATGCATTAGTAGTCTCTATTATTTTGCGATTTTCAGGACTGATTATGGTATGTGTGCGACCTATATCATCATAGGTATGTGTTGTTACATTAGCACCAGTCCAATCAGTTTCTAATTGCTTTCGCATAAAAGCATCTTGCGTAATACATAGCACTCGCGATATTGTTGTGTCATTTGTGCTATCAGTATTATTAGTTAAGGTTTGTTGCCTTACACCAGTTTAGTGTAGATCGGTACAATTTCTTCACTCATCAATTGTTTGAGTTGGACGATTTAATGGGTCATCGAATTGTTGTGTAGTTGTCACTTGTAGACCAGCAGGATCTTTGGTTTTTTGGGTGAGGTTTCCACGCCAATCATAACTATATTGGATAGTTAATATTTGATTATGTCTCATTCTCTGCAGTTCAGTGTCAATCTCTGCAAAACCATTATAAAAATATGTATGCTGTGCGTTATTCGGTTCTGTTTTTCTGGTTAATAAACCTTCAGCTTCATATTCATTAACAGTAATACGATCATTCGCATCAGTTTTAGGTAAGCTATTGGAAACTCTTGAATTTAAAAATCCATCATTATTAGCATCTTGCCATAAGCTTCGCAGGGTATCTAAACTCATTCTATTCATATATATATAAATTTGAGTGGGTTTAACACAAAATGCATTATATTGGAATTTTGTTACTGTACCATCTGCAGCAATCTTCAAGGTTAGTCGTCTATTGCTATCATAATAAAATAAAGTGATATTCCCAAGTGCATCAATGGTGCTGAGTCTTAATCCTGTTTTGGGATGAATTTTGTGGGTTAGCCATTCTTGTTTATCGTCTGAGTCAGACATTTGCTGACAAACTCTTGGGCTTGCTTCCCGTGTTAACTCGCCAAATACATTAATTTCTTTTTGAACTTTTCTTGTCTGTCCATTCGTTAAATCGGTTAATGTACGGGCAATCTCATTATCAGCACTATCATACTCAATCTTAATCTCTAATTTTGTTTGTTTATTTACCATTCTTATTTTTCGCCCGAGTGCATCATATTCGTATTCGATAGCTTTATCTTTAGCCATATCGAATGCCGGTATAGATATAATAGGGGGATTTTGCCATGTTCTAACTGTCGCATCTAATTTTAAAGCCGTGGCATAATATATTTCTGACTTTAACTTTCCATTTGCGTAGTATGTATACGTAGTTAGATAATTGTCCGGGTCAAGAGTCGCTATTTTTCGACCTGCATTATCATACCAATACCAAGTTTCCAATGCAGATGTGTTCGCGGGTGTAGCTTCCGCAATATTAGCACTATAAGAAGCGGTATTGAGATATTTAACTTCATGTACAACATTCCCAGCTCCATCACGTTCATAGCGTGTAGTAAAACCAACCGGTTTATTCTCAATAAATCCGGTTAGTACTTGCTCACCAATGAGCAAATTATCATTATCGTAGAAATAGCGTGTTTCTCGGTCTTGCCTGTCATCGTCGAAATTTTCAACTGCTAAAACATGCGATTTAAGTGTTGCATATGATAAATTATCCAATTGAATATTTGTTAATGGATCACCATGACGAATTGTTCTTAGTCTTTTTCCAAATGCATATTGATGTTCTGTTAAGTATCCACATAGTGAACTTGCACCACTTTTTTCAGCTACATTTTTAACTGTAACTTCATACCTCAGCTGTTCTTCACCATCATAAATACGATATGTACATAAAGTGAACATTGATTTTTCTATTGCCGACTTCAAATCAAGTTTTGGATCAGTAGGCTCGTTTATGGTTATGGCATAGTCTTTTTGGCAACTCAATTTTCCTCTTGCATCATAGATATATTCACACAATTGTCCTGAAGCTGGAATTTTATATTGTATTCTTCCTGATTTATCGTACCAATAGTAGACTTTTTGATTATCTTCTTTAGTAACTATTTTTAATAATCCATTGCTATTGCGTTCATACTGCCGTGTTCTAGTGTTATCATTATCTTTGGAATCTATGCGCGATTCTTTTGTAAGTAATAGCCCAGCATCAAAAGCCTGTAGTTCAACCAAACCGTCACTATGCTTGATAACTTTTTGATTACGGTCATAAATAAATGAGTTAGAACGTAATGGGGGATTTGACGGTGTAACACCTTCCTGGCGAATAATTTCGCGATTTAAACCATCAAATCTTACAATAGTACTATCACATACTGGTAGTACTGCATCATATTTATTAGCGACATCTTGTTGAATTGCTCTGCCCAGGCTATCCAAAGATTGATAAACAAATTCCGTATCTATATTTGTCGTTAATCCTTTACCGTTATCATCCACTGATGTATAGGTCAAATGTGCGTTTTGACGACCATACTTATCGTAATCAAAATGAGTTACTTGCAAACGTTTCTTATCAGCTGCAGTTAAAGTTCCCCACCATTTATCCATCACCTCTTCCGTCAAATATTCCTCCCAAACAATAATTTTGTCTGGTAAACTTAGGAACTGTGTTGGTACCTTTATTATTTCTGTTAAATGGAACGGATCTTTTTTATCGTAGACATATTTAGTTACACGCATCTCAGCACTTAACTCATAAACAAGTTGCCTTTTATTATTATAAATATAAAAGTGTGCAGAGGTCTTACTATTATCTCTAATTACTTCAGAGCGTTTTACTCCCCATAATATAGAAGCGGGGTCTGTTTTATTAAAATCATACGTTATGGTTTTGCCATTACTATCTGTGACTTTTTCCAATAATCCTGTTTCTTTATGATAGTCGTAGCTTCTGCTTAATCCATCAACATCCGTAATAGATCGTAGACTATTGTTATCAAAAATGTATTTCTTTATAGTAGACTCTGTGGGTAATTGTAAACCAGATAAACGACCATATTCATCATTGTAAATTTTAATCTGATTATTATTATAATCAAAAACTGTTAAACATCGTTGAGCTCGGTCTAGAGTAAACGACCAAACGCGACAATTAGCGCTTGAATTAACATCCTCTTGATACTTTGTAATAACACTATCTTTATCAAAATTGAGTAATGCTAGCGATTGGTCTGTGCCTACTATCTTCAATGCGCTACTGTTATTATTACCCTGAAAATTATAGAAGGTTTCATATGCTGGTTGGTCGTTGGGTTGCGGTACACTCGTTTTGAGAAATGAAGGATTACCTCTGTCCATGATGTAATTAATAAGACAAATAGTACTTGCTGCTTGCTCAACTAAAAGCAATTTACGTAAATCTGGATTACTATCATCGCGAGCCAATCTGAGTTGGCGCTTACTGGGCAGCGTTATGGTAATATCACCATTAGCAGAATATTCGTAGGCAACTGTTTTACCGGTAGGCAATATCCGTTTATTTAATCTACCAGCAGCGTCGAAGCGTTCAATGATACCCGTATCTGGGAAAAATCGTTGCAAAGTATCATCAGGATTAATTGTAAGTATACTTTTTCCATGTTTATCAGGCTCAATACATATAAAAACATTTGGTGTGGTATCGGAGTAATATTTTACCTCTCTGCCATCGGCTTCAACGAGTGATATGCTTTTGCCGGTTTGGCCTTTAAGTGCTTTTTGCCAGTCATTCGGTAAATATAACAGTGATGTAGCTGTAAAACGCCATATTCGTTCCCGTGAACTCCATAACATGCCTACAGTCAAAGCCACATCATCATCTTCAATAGTAAATTGCGTATCACGAACAACCGTGTTCCCTCTTGTTGCAATCATTGC
>CAYSGV010000214.1:0-5162 GCA_964430685.1 uncultured Gammaproteobacteria bacterium | reverse complement strand
CCTTGCGCTGATTTTTGCAATAAAGGTAATGCTAATTGGCAAAGTCTAAATACTGAATGCAGGTTTGTTTGCATAATCATTGCATATTCTTGGGCAGTATAATCTTCAGACGGTTTTCTAATATTTGTTCCCGCATTATTAACCAAAATATCCAACATACCCCAAGTGTCTTGTACCTTCGCAATGATCTCCTGGCACACTTCATTATTTTGGCTTAAATCAGCGACTATACCATAGACAATTTTATTTACAGCTCGCCATTCACGCAACGCTTCATTCACGTGCGTTTCATTGCGTGCAACAATAAACACTTCCGCACCAAGTTGCAGTAATTCTTCAACGATGGCTCGTCCAATACCACGTGTACCACCAGTTACTAATGCTTTTTTACCTTGTAATTGCCAACGCACATTTTTCATATAGCTACCTTATAGTGCATGATTACAAATCTAATTCAGCTAGAGATGGATCCGTAGCTTTAGATTTATGTGATTTTTTATTTTTAGATTTCGGTATCGTTAATTTATCGCCATTGATTTCTTGAGCGACTTTCTTAATTGTTTTATTCTCTTTTTTGATAATTTCTTTTTCTTTATTGCGTATGCTGCTTTCTAATTGACTGCCGCCAACAAAAAGTGCCCAACCCACTTGCATCAAAAGCGCATTGAATCTAGCTATATCAGGGAAAAATGCAACTACACCCGAAGCCAGCAAACTACAATATCCAGCAATCTGACAAATATGCGAAGTAATATATTCCCAGGTAGGATTTGTTTGCCGTAACGCTAAGGCATGGCGTTTAATAATTGTCCACATTAATGCCCATAATTTTTCTTTTTTTTCAGGTGTAGTCGCCATTTTTTGCGCTGCATCAGCTACATAGCCTGTTTCTTTGATAATGGCTTGCTGTTGCCGCTTGATGTGACGATGTTCCATTTTAGAACTGATTGCATTCATGGTTAATGCCATACAAGCCAATATAACTGTATAGGGTGTATCTGGATAAATGACAGTGATCACTGCTGAAAATATAAATATAGCAAAACCACCGACGACGCCGCCTTTAATAATAAAGTTGCGAAGCTTACTTTCAAAACTATCTTTATAATTTTCTTCACCTATGGGTGTAGAAGCAGGTATTGTACTGAAATCATCCATATTGAATCTCCTATTTTACGATACCAACAGTTATAACCATTAATTATTATTTTAATCCAATTATTAATATAAACCGTAACTTACAATATTTGCAAGTTTTTAGAACAGGAGAAATAATCATACAATTTCCATGCCATACTATATTTTTTCATTTGTTTTCTAAAACTATATCTTCATAACATTCGCTTAAATTATTATTTTCCAAAAATCAGTGGCTGCTGCTTTGGTATAGCATCAGGTATTCTTGTTGCTGCATCTTCCGTGTTGAGTGGTTTTTGTTCTATCGGTAAAAATAAAGTTGGTGATGGACTGCGCTTGTCTGTTGATTGCAGAGAAATCTCCGGCATAGTTGCAACATCCAGGCCTTTTACAGCTAGGGGTTGCACAGGCGAACTTAACAATGATACTGATTGATCTGTAGATGATTTAACAATAGATTTCTCATCGTTTGGTAATTTTACAATATTGTAACCTAATGCAAGCATCTCTCTACCAGCAATACCTTTAGTTACTTTGCCCATAGGGATTGTTGTTTGCCCATCATTAAACTGATGCACACAAACGTTTAATTGTTGGTCTTCATTATCACTAAGTACTTCTTGACCAAAATCTTCTTCCGCAGGCACTGCAGCCTTTGAATCCACATCGTCATCTTCTTCAATTTCAGGTCTTTCTATAGCTATGGATGGTCTAAAGTTAAAATGATAATCAAGCCAACCTTGTTCATGATATTCTTTTTTAAGCTGAAATACGCCAGGTTCAGTTTCTTCATACAATGGATCTTCTCTTTGTTTTTGGTATGCAGGCCCATGTGGGGCCATGACACAACCCAAATAAAATGATGGGTTAAATATACTGCCAGGAAATTTTCTTAGAAAGCTATCTTGATAAACTATTTTTTGATCTAATCCTAGTTTGGCAAAGAATTTTCTGATATGGAAAGGCTCATGTATGGTATAAATGCCCAGTACGCGCATTAACTCGATAAAATGAAATACTTTATTATCGTCCCAGTTTTTCCCAAAATGCCCACTTTCTTCATTTGACAAAAAAATCTCATCCCATTCAGCACCTAATGCTGAGCCAAAAAACTTTAATACTTCTTCAGTTAGTTCAGATTTATCTAATTTTACAATTTCACCGCCACAAATTCGTTTTTCACTAAAACCTAATTTTGCTCTTATATATGGATGACCTTTGGAGGCTTTGCGGCTTGTACTAATATTTACCATCATCAAGCTTGCAACGGGATCAAAAACGTATTCATAGACGGTCCCGGGTGCTAATTTTTTAAATACCGTGCTTGCTTCCACCCAAGGGCTTAGTTCAACAATATTACCAATACCAACACCACCTTGTCTTTTCTTGGCTTGTATTACCGTCGCATGTAAATGTGAAATTGTTTCTGCCTCTCGCGCCCAAATTAATTCTTTAACGATTGTTTCACTTATGGCTTGATAGCTACTTCTTTTTGCATTAAAACTATTTTCTAACTTTTTTAATTTCTCTTTATTATCTTTATTAAGTTCTTTTTTTTGTTGTCGATACGTTTGTTTGCAATTCCGCCAACCTAATTGACACCAGTCATATATCGATTTGCCACTATCTTCAACGGCTACCTTCATGTCTTCTTTTTGAATTAAATCATGAAACACTTGCGAATCACCTTCATAAGCAGCATACGCCAATGGTGAAACCGGCGTAACTTTTTCATTTTTGCTTTTATTCATTTTATTTCCCTTATATTAATTACCAGATGCATTTTCTAATGGACAAGATTAATAAAGTAATATTAAGTAAATTATCTTATTTGTTAAATTTATGCTACAAATATCCAAATCTATAAAATCATTACAATGATTCATGGAATATGAGGCGGCTACAGGAGGTTTGTTAATGAAAATTACGTTAAGTGCGATTAAAGCGGATGTAGGCAGCATTGGCGGCCATACCCGTCCTAGTGATGAAATGCTCCATACCGTCTCGGAACATTTGCAACAAAAAATTCAATCTGGATTGATCATTGATGGCACCGTAACCTACACGGGCGATGATATAGCCATCATTTTTTCACATCAACAGGGTATTAATAATGAAGCAATCCATATTGGCTTCGCCTGGCAAGCATTTTTGACCGCCACCAAGGTGGCAGAAGAACAAGGAAATTATGGTGCCGGCCAAGATTTACTCGTCAATGCACCTTCCGGGAATGTGCGTGGAGCAGGTCCAGGAGTTGCCGAAATTGAATTTGAATTAAATCCCAATAGCGGCTACCGTCCTGCTGAATCATTCATGATTTTTGCTGGTGATAAATGTGCGCCAGGTGCCTTCAACCTGCCGCTATATTTAGTCTTTGCCGATCCCATGCACAACAGTGGTTTGTTGCTCAACCCTAAAATGCATTTGGGTTACACATTTACAATTATCGATATGGATCATAAAAGCGCTAACAGCGACCGTCTCATTCATCTTGATGTTCCAGAGCGTGCTTGGGATATTGCTGCCTTACTGCAAAATCCAGATCGCTATGCTATTCTGGCAATACATTCACGCTATCAACCACACGAGCAAGTCGTATCGGTCGCGGCAACGCGTTTACATAACATTGCAGGTAAATACACTGGCAAAGATGATCCTATTGCCATTGTTCGTAACCAAGGGATATTTCCAGCACCCGAAGAAATTATTGAACCTTATGCAACCATCAATCAGATTATCAGTGGTGATGCACGTGGTTCGCATAATATGCCGCAACTTCCTGTTGCCATCAATACCGCAGTCACGGGTCCTTATTGCCACCCCATTATTTCTGCTATAGGTTTTTCAATTAATGATACGGGCCATTTCGCTAGCCGATATGTTGATTTTTTTGCCGGCCCCACATGGGACTATGCGCGCTTTACGTCACAACGCCGTGCGGCAGAAATGCGACGGCAAGGTTTTTTTGGCGCTGCCATGGCACAACAAACTGAAATTGCTTATACCGGTTTGGCCGAAACACTGCAAAAACTAAATAAAGAATTCAAAACTGAAAAATCTTAACTCGGAAAACTCTAAAATGGAGCACTCATGGATTGTTTTAATCTTTATAGCACTTGCGCTAGGTTTGCGCCATGGTTTCGATCTTGATCACTTAGCCACTATTGACTCCATCACTCGAACGATCAATCAACCTTCATATTTATCAAAAATGGTTGGGTTTCTATTTTCACTCGGCCATGGTTTGGTTGTTACTAGCATTAGTTTAATCATTGGTAGCGGATGTTTGCGATTTGAAATACCACCATATTTAAACCAGGTCGGCAATTGTGTATCAATTGTGTTTTTATTTACATTTGGACTACTAACATTATGCAATGTGCTGAAAAAACCTGCGCCATCGATAAGCGAAACAGGCATACTCAATTTTATAAAGCAAAAAATACAAGTTAAAAAACATAAGTCATTGTTTATTATGCTGGTTGGCGCATTGTTTGCGTTTTCGATGGATACCTTCAGTCAAGTCGCGCTTTTTTCGCTTTCGGCATCTGCACTGTCTGGCTGGATATTCGCCGTGTTACTTGGTATTACATTTACGCTAGGCATGATGCTAGCCGATGGGTTAAATGGCTTACTTGTTGCCATATTAATTAAACGTGCAGATAGTATTTCAATTTTTGCATCACGAGCAGTTGGTTTAGCGATTGCATTTTTTAGTTTAATCACTGGAATATTTAATTTAACTAAATAAGTATAAACCCTATGCACGAGTTAACAATTTCTAAAAACATTCTAGACATTATCATACAGCAGTGCATAGTGGTTCAATGTAATCGCGTAAAAACAATTTACTTAGAAATTGGCCAACTTAGCACTGTTGATTGTTCCGCTTTGCAGTTTAGCTTTGCTGTAATTGCACAAGGAAGCATTGCTAAAGATGCACAATTAGCAATTATACCTATTCCAGGCAAAGCCTGCTGTGCTTCCTGCCAAAAAGACGTTATAATCAAGCAATATTTTGAGCC
>CAYSGV010000213.1:0-5176 GCA_964430685.1 uncultured Gammaproteobacteria bacterium | reverse complement strand
ATCCTGCAGAATCGCGCAAATGCGCACAAGGCGTAACGCTTGTTGAATTGCTGGTCACCGTTGCAATTATCGGTATATTAGCTGCGATTGCAATTCCCGCTTATCAAGATTACACAAGGCGCGCACGTTTCTCGGAAGTGGTTAGTGCTACATCACCGGTTAAAGTAATGGTCGCTGAATGTTATAATTCGGTGGCTGACTTATCTCAATGCAACAATGGGGTGAATGGCATTTCTCCACCTGCCACCGCTGCCGGCCAGGTAGCATCGATTACGGTGAACAACGGCGTGATTACTGCCACCCCCGCGGCTACAAATGGCTTTCTCGCCACCGATACTTATATCTTAACGCCCGTACCTACAAATGGCGTGCTGGTTTGGAAAGCAACCGGCGGTGGTATCACCAAAGGCTATGCTTCAAGCTAATCATTAAAAATGAACATATGCTAAAAAATCCGCCCTCTTTTTTTAAAGGGGGCCGGTGTCCCAAGCGTTGTGGGTTTTTTTAATACTAGGACCTATGGATAACTCCCCCCAAAAAACAATCTTATCTGGTTTAGCGCAACGGCTAGTTAGTAATCAATTATTAAAAAAAGAAGTCGCTTTGCATATATATCATGAAGCACTGCAAAACAATGTTCCTTTCATCACACAATTACTGAGCAAAAATATTTTATCAGCCTATGATGTCGCACGCGCAATAGCACAAGATTTTGGTTTACCGTTGATGGATTTGTCACAAATAAATTTAGATGTGTCCATCACAAAAATTGTTGCACATGAGCTTATTCAAAAACATCATTCCGTACCCATTTTTATTCGCGGCAAAAGTTTATTTGTGGCCCTGTCTGATCCGACGAATTTTTCAGTACTCGATGAATTTAAATTTCATTGCGGTTTAAATACCTATGCAGTCATTGTTGAAGACAATCAATTAAAAAAATTGTTGCGACATGTTGCGCAAAATGCTCAAGATAGCTTGAGTGATTTATTTGATGAAGAATTAAAACATCTAGGTATTGACCATATTGAAGAAAATTCAGATTACATCAATTTTGCGGCCAATGATGATTTCGTCATTCAGTACGTTAACAAAATTATTTTAAACGCTATCAACAAAAAAGCGTCTGATATCCATTTTGAACCCTATACGAATCAATATCGTATTCGCTATCGTGTTGATGGAATCCTCTATGAAATCGCGCAGCCACCTGCAAATTTAGCCAGTCGTATCGCTGCGCGTTTAAAAGTAATGGCACGGCTCAATATTGCCGAGCGACGTGTGCCACAAGATGGTCATTTTAAAATGGCGCACATGCTTCATCACAGTATTGAATTGCGAATTTGTACTTGTCCAATGATTGCTGGTGAAAAGATAGTTTTACGAATTTTAGATCCTGCCAATACCCATATTGACATCAAAGAACTTGGCTTCGAAGCAAAACAAAAAATAGCATTCATCAGCGCGATTAATAAACCACAAGGGATGGTACTGGCAACTGGTCCAACCGGTAGCGGAAAAACCGTTACTTTATATACTGCTTTAAATATCTTAAATCTTCCAGAACGAAATATTTCTACCGTCGAAGATCCCGTGGAAATCAACATGGTTGGCATCAATCAAGTTTCAGTTAATTTAAAAGCAGGATTAAACTTTTCGAATGCATTGCGCGCATTTTTACGACAAGATCCCGATATTATTATGGTTGGCGAAATTCGCGATCTCGAAACTGCTGAAATTGCCATTAAGGCTGCACAAACAGGACACTTAGTGTTATCCACATTACACACCAACAGCGCAGCTGAAACGCTAACACGCATGATGAACATGGGCGTTGCTACTTATAATTTAGCAACCTCTGTTAATTTAATCATTGCACAACGATTAGCACGCCGTTTGTGTCATCACTGTAAAAAATTAACCGCCATTCCCAAAGATGCACTGATCAATTTTGGTTTTACCGAACAAGAAATTACCGATTGCGAATTATTTGAACCTGTGGGTTGTGAACATTGTACCAATGGCTATGCAGGTCGTATTGGTATTTATGAGATATTAGTCGTTTCAGATGCGATTGGTCGGATGCTCATGCGTGGTGGTCACGCTATGGATATTCTGCAACAAGCTAAAAAAGAAGGCATGCAAACGTTGCAGCAATCAGGATTAAATCGGATTAAAGAAGGCATTACCTCGCTTTCGGAAATTAATCGTATCATTAAGGACTAACGATGAATAAGACTAAAAAATCTAAGGTCTATACTTATCTGTGGCAAGGCATCAATAAAAGTGGGATAAAAATGAGTGGTGACATGATAAGCTCAGATAGCACTTTAGTAAAAATTGAACTTCGCCACCAAGGTATCCCACCCACACGCATCAATAAACGTTCTTTTTTCAGTGCTTATCAACGTCCCATCAGTAACCAAGATATTTCGATATTCATCAGGCAATTGGCCACATTAATAAAAGCGGGCGTGCCTTTGGTACAAGCAATTGATTTAATTCATCATGGCAGTAATCATAAAAGCATGCAGAAGATGCTTTACACGATACGCGCTGATCTGGAATCAGGTAATGCCTTAGCAAAAAGTTTAGCCAAACATCCTAATTATTTCGATGCACTTTTTTGTAATTTAGTAAAAACCGGTGAATTATCGGGCACACTTGATATAATGTTGGAACGAATTGCACAACATAAAGAAAAATTTGCTACGATTATAGGTAAGGTTAAAAAAGCCATGTTTTATCCTGCTACGGTAATAACCGTCGCAGTAATTGTGGCCACACTCATGCTGCTTTTTGTGGTGCCTGAATTTGAGTCTGTCTTTCAAAATATTGGTGCCGATTTACCATTGTTGACACGCATGGTGATAAAATTATCAAAATGGGTACAACAATATTGGTGGTTCTGTTTATTCATTATCATAACGAGCATTGTTGCATTTCAATTCAGTCAAAAAAGATACGCTGCCTTTGCATTATTCGTGGATCAAACCCTGTTGAAATTGCCCATTCTTGGCACCATTTTACAAAAATCCATCATCGCGCGTTTTGCTCGCACGTTAGCGACAACCTTTGCAGCAGGTATGCCCTTAGTTGATGCATTAAATGCAGTGAGTGGCAGTTGCGGTAACCTTTTATACAATAAAGCCATACAAAAAATTCGTGCCTTGGTTGCAACTGGCTTACCATTACAAACGGCCATGCGGACAACCAATCTATTTCCCAATATGGTGATACAAATGGTTGCCGTTGGCGAAGAATCAGGTTCACTGGATAATATGCTCAGCAAAGTTGCCGATTTTTATGAAGAGCAAGTGGATCACGCGGTTGATGGTTTAAGCACTTTACTCGAACCAGTGATTATGGTCATACTTGGTGTTTTAGTCGGTGGATTAGTGATAGCCATGTATTTACCCATATTTAAATTAGGCACTGCGATATGATAATTGATGCATTACAAGACATCTTGCTCACGAATAAAGTTTTTTTTTGGTGCTATTTATCGCTTTTTGCATTATGTTTGGGTAGCTTTTTAAACGTGGTGATTTATCGTATCCCCATCATGCTCAAAGAAGTATGGTCAAACGAATGTCAATCTTATTTAAATCTTCCCTTAAATACGCGCGCAACAAATAATGGTGAATCACTTAATCTTTTTTATCCACGTTCCTATTGCCCACACTGCAAACAGGCATTGCGCTTTTGGCAAAACATTCCGTTATTGAGTTTTTTCTATTTACGTGGTCGTTGCTATACATGCCAGCAACCCATTTCTTGGCAATATCCATTTGTTGAATTCATCATGGTATTGCTTGCTGTTCTAGCCGCCTGGAATTTTGGCGTTTCATTACAAACACTAGCAGCATTAATCTTTTGTATGTTTTTATTAGCACTTGCTGTAATTGATTGGAATGAGCAATTGTTGCCCGATTGGTTGACGTTCACTTTACTTTGGTTCGGATTAATTGTTAATGCAAATGGATTATTTGCTACACCCATTCTCGCCATTTGGGGTGCAGTAATGGGTTATTGCAGCTTATGGAGCATCGCTTTTATTTATAAAAGCATCATGCATAAAGAAGGAATGGCTAATGGTGATATGAAACTTTTGGCCGCTATTGGTGCTTGGCTTGGACTCAATCATTTATTAGCCGTGTTAGTCATTGCCTCGTTAACGGGTAGCATAATTGGTTTTCTCTGGTTACGCTGGCATAAACAATCACGCCACACCCCTATCCCTTTTGGTCCGTTTTTAGCATTCGCAGGCATTGTAAGTTTGTTGTTCCTGCATTGAATTTCTTCTCTTCGTAGCGCGGACTAAGGAGCGCAAGCTACGTGTCCGCGCTACGAAGAAAAACATTTTGAACACACACAATTGCTTCATTATTGCAGTAACGATAAGAGCTGATACACTTAATGGATTCTATTAATCTGATCATTCGAGTGTTCATTTATGTATGCAGTGGCCTTAACCGGAGGAATAGCTAGTGGTAAATCAACCGCAGCGAATTATTTTGGGCAACTTGGTGCACATATTATTGATGCTGATATCATTGCCCGTCAAATTACCGAACCCGATCAACCCGCTTTTAAGCAAATCATCGACCACTTTGGCCCAGAATATGTTACTACTGAAGGTATAATGAACAGACAAAAATTACTTGAAACCATTTTTATTCATGCGCATCATCGGAAATGGTTAGAAAATTTATTACACCCATTAATCCTTGCGACTATGAAAAGCCGTGTGGCAGAACAGCGTAATACCTATTGTATATTGGTTATTCCATTGCTTGCTGAGGTGGGTCTTGAAAAAAATAATAATACTTATCAACGCGTTCTTGTGATTGATTGTGACCCAAACTTACAAAAGCAACGCCTATTGACTCGTCCGCAGATGACGACCATATTGGCAGAGAAAATATTAGCGACTCAAGCAACCCGTGCAGAGCGGCTTGCGATTGCCGATGATATCATTGAAAATAATGGTTCCATAACGAACTTGGAACAGCAAATAAAAGCGATGCATCAACAGTACCTAACATGCGCGCGAGCACAAGGAATAGTATGAATTTGCCAACAACTTGTTATGATCACGCTAAAATTCGACTCATCGAGCATACCGCTATAAATGATTATCAAATTACCACCACAGAGTTAATGCAACGCGCAG
>CAYSGV010000212.1:0-5202 GCA_964430685.1 uncultured Gammaproteobacteria bacterium | reverse complement strand
GGCATTGTTTTAGCACTGGTTTTGTATTTAATCATTCGCGATCAACCCAGGCACCAAACCACTACGGCTATTCCACATGAAGAAGTAACCTTTCGTGATGTGGGTATCAATTTTGTGAGGGTGATTTCAAATCCGCATATGTGGATTGTCGGTCTCATTGGCTGTTTGCTTTATTTACCGGCAACAACTTTAGCCGATATGTGGGGCATTCCCTATTTAACGGAAGCACAACATTTTACAAAGCAAGAAGCCTCTTTTGCCAATGCCTGCATCTTTCTAGGCTGGGGTGTTTTTGCACCGATTACAGGTTATTTTTCGGACCGTTTGGGTCATAGACGTGTGCCTATGATCTATGGGGGTATCTTAGCCGCCATATTGATATCAATTATTTTATATGTGCCTGCATTGCCACACTGGCTGCTTTTTATGCTTTTATTTATATTTGGCGCCTTTTACAGTGTGCAGCCAATCGTATTTGCTGTTGCACGTGAAATATCACCCGCCAAAGCGAGTGGTACCGCTGTGGCTACCACGAATATGTTGGTGATGCTGGGTGGCATGCTCTTTCAACCGATTGTTGGTCAGCTACTTGATTGGTGGGGCGAAACGCAAATTATCGATGGCGTTCCCATTTATTCTATTGCCAGTTATCAATTTGCCCTCAGTGTGATCCCGCTTGGTTTAATTTTGGCCGTGTTATTAACACTGGTACTGCGCGAATCACATGTTGAACACAAGAGTAATATTACTAAACTTTAAAGTGAATGATTTCGGGGTGAGGGCGGCTTTTTAAAAATTCATCTACACTGATGGGTAGACTTCTGTTTACAAGGATGTGAGATGCAACAAAATGAACGGATGTGCGTCATCCCCACACTATCGTACGCCAGTGGCATTGCTGCCAATGATAAGCATTGCGCACGCGGTCCTGCAGCCTTACATGAATCGACTTGGCTCGAGCTATTAAATGAAGCAAATATTGATCTTGAATGGTATCCAGCATATACATCAACACTTACCGATCCCTTAGCGGTTGTTAAAGCACTTTGTAAAGAATTGACCACGGAAACAAAACGTTTAACGCAACAAAAAAAACAATTTTTAGTAGTGGGCGGCGATCATTCTTGTGCGATGGGTACCTGGAGTGGTGTAAAGCAGAGTATCAATGGCGATTTAGGTTTGATCTGGGTGGATGCACATCTAGATAGTCATACTTTTCAAACGACGCATACGCATAATATTCACGGTATGCCACTCGCAGCGCTACTTGGTGCTGAACCAAAATTATTAACAGAAAAAATACTCTTGCCTGAAAATATATCCATTATCGGCGCACGTAGCTTTGAGTCTGAGGAAAAAGAACGCATTGAACAATTGGGCATTAAAGTTTTTTATATGAACGAAATCGATGCACGCGGGATAGCTGAAGTATTTAAAGATGCACTCGCATTAGTGCAAAAAAATACGGCTGGATTTGGTTTATCTTTTGATTTAGATGCCATTGATCCAGAAGATGCACCGGCAATAACTACACCCGAACCACATGGTATAAAAGGTAGTGCAATAATCGAAGTGCTACATGGTCTGGGAAATAATCCGCGCTTTTTAGGGGTAGAAATTGTAGAATACAATCCAGATGCTGATAAACATTTCCGTACAGAAAAATTAATAGTTAAAATAATACAACAAATTTTTAGTCATAGTATGGATTAGGGAGAAAATGTGGAACGAATAATTGAACAAGAAAAACAATATGGTGCAAATAATTATGCGCCGCTGCCTGTTGTGATTAGTCGTGGTCAAGGTGCCTATGTTTGGGATATCAATGGTAAACGCTATTTAGATTTAATGAGTGCCTATTCAGCAGTGAGCCATGGGCATTGTCACCCACGTTTGATTGCTACATTGACAAAACAAGCACAACAATTAGCAATTATTTCACGTGCATTTTACAGCGATCAATTGGCACCTTGGTTAGAAAAAATTTGTTCCGTAACGGGAATGGATAAAGTATTACCAATGAATACGGGCGCCGAAGCTGTTGAAACCGCAATTAAAGCTGCTAGAAAATGGGCTTATACGGTGAAAGGTGTTGCCAAAGATCAAGCTGAAATCTTGATTTGCCAAGGTAATTTTCATGGTCGCACCATCGCAATTGTGGGAATGTCTACCGAAGCGCAATATCGCGAAGGCTTTGGTCCATTTCCACCCGGCTTTAAGTCTATTCCTTATGGTGATATACAAGCATTAAAACAAGCCATTACACCCAACACAACCGCATTTTTGCTTGAACCAGTACAAGGTGAAGCTGGCATTATCGTGCCACCAGCAGGCTATTTAAGCGAATGTGCGCGGATTTGTAGAGAGGCCGGTGTATTACTCATTGCCGATGAAATTCAATGTGGTTTGGGCCGTACAGGACGTTGGCTTGCATGTATGCATGAAAATGTGCAACCGGATGGACTTATTTTGGGTAAATCATTGGGAGGCGGTTTATTACCGATCTCTGCATTTTTAGCCAAAAATGAAGTGATGGATGTTTTCCATCCCGGTGATCATGGTAGTACTTTTGGCGGTAATCCATTAGCAGCCGCAGTGAGCTTAACCGCATTACAAGTCTTTGAGGAAGAAGGGTTAATTGAAAATTCGCGTATCAATGGCGAGTATTTTTTGCAAAAACTTCGGCAAATCAAAAGTCCGCTGATTAAAGAAGTCAGAGGCAAAGGTTTATTTATTGGCCTTGAAATTGATTCCGCACAAAAACCCGCGCGTCAAATTTGTTTGCAACTGTTGGAACGTGGCGTGCTAACGAAAGATACGCATAATAAAACAATACGTTTTGCACCACCATTAGTGATCTCGCAAGCACAATTGGACGAAGCACTTACAATCATTGCAGATGTTCTACATTATTGAACGAACCAGTGGCTTACCTTTTGATTAAAAATAAAAAATTATTGTAAAAAAATTTGCGTTATTACAATATTTTTGCTAAAAAATTCTACTCACAGTTGTGGATAGCTGTGACCATTTTTTTACCAAAAGGAGTTGGTTCATATGGGTATGACGTTTATTCCGCAGGTGGCCTCAAATCTGTCATCGCAAAGTTCACTCCCTATTGCGCATTTTGAGCAAATACATAACCATAGTGTGTTGTGTATCACCTATCCACTAAATGTAGTAGATAAATCAAAATTTGCACAAGTTTTTTCGATTATTTTTCGAACGCCTACCGCGGACATAGACCGTGACCGAATCCAAGTCCAATATGAATCCCTTGCCACTGGTAATTGCCAATTGCGTATATTTGATAAGGCTGAAAGTGTTACGGGCACATTACGTGCTGGCCAAAATAATACGTTTTTGCAGAAAATATGTAAATTACTCATTGAACATCAAGTAGTTCTTCCGACAACAGAAGCCAAACCGAAAAAATCTAAAACGCAGTCAGCGCGTGTACCGTTTGTTGACCGCACACTATTTGCCATTTTGAATCAATCGAAGAGAGCAAAAAATAAAGTATTTTCTTATGCGTAATTTTTATTGTTCACCCCCTTTTAAAGGGGGTGATAATGTGAGCGTTATTAATTAACCCCCACTCAAATGAAAGTAGTTATCTATCCCAGTTAAAAACATCTGTACCGCTAAAGTAGTCAACACCATTCCCATTAAACGTTCTAATGCGATTAAACCTTTTTGTCCCATTAGTTTCTTTAATAAATTACCAAAAACCAATATGAAACCGCTGACGACGGCAGCGATGGTAAGCGCAATAAACCAATACCAAATACGCTCAGGTTCTTGATTGGCAAATAGAATTACTGTGGCTAAGGAAGAGGGGCCGGCAATAAAAGGAATAGCCAATGGCACGATAAAGGGTTCATTCGCTAGCCTCTCTTTATGGGTAGGCTCTGAATTAGGAAAGATCATTTTTATTGCAATTAAAAATAAAATAATTCCACCGGATATATTTAATGCTGAACCCGAAACATTCAAACCATTTAAAAATGCCTGCCCGGCAAATAAAAAAATGGCCAGAATAATGAAGGCGATGAGTGTTTCACGCAGAATGATCCAGGCATGCCGGCGGTGATCGACCGAATTAAGCACAGATAGAAATACTGGGATGTTTCCCAACGGATCCATCACTAGTATCAATGTTATGGTTGCCGTATAAATGGACATCATTGTTGTTTCTCATCCAGCGTTTGTGGCTTAATAATTATTACATTCTACCGTATTGCAACCCACGCTCCTATACCACTGACTATTTTTGAAGCACATTCAGGGAGTGTTCACTGCTTCGATACAGGCCAACCATACAGTTCATACCATTCAATCCGATAAGTGATTAACGAAAGCTCCATTACTTTGCCGATGATATGGATAAATGTTAGAATCGCGCCAAAACAACCGCATTGAGAGGTGATTACTAAGAATGAAGAAAATCCATATCAGTCTCAGTGTTATTATTTGTTTTATTGGCATACTCAGCGGAATATTACCCATGCAAACTCATGCAGATAAAAAAATAATCAATAGCAACGATTGTGAAACAGAAGAAGCAGCAGCCGTTTGTCATTTGTTGCAAGATCCAGGTTCTACTACGAGCTATTTTAAAAAAATATGCCCAAATTCTTTTCATGTGGTGTTGTTACAACAAAGTTGGCGCCAAATGACAAAGCAAGAATGCAAACTGTTGCAGTGTAAAAAAAATGCAACGCAGGCTATGGTACGTGAAGTTTTGTTAAAGTGCGGTACACAAAATTTAATGTATGCGCTCTCAATATTTCCAGAGCAAACATTACAAGGTGCTGGGAGCCAATTTAAGCAGCTAGGTAACCGTTCGTTGGGTGAAATTTTATTTCAAGATCCGAATTTAAGAAGAGAAAATGTTGCGTTGCAAAAAATAGCCAATGGTGAGCCTGCATATGCACAAATGCAACCTTATCTACCACAAAATAAAGCAGTTGATTATTTATGGGAACGGCAATCTATATTTTATTTCCATCAAAATCCGCTTTATGTTTATGAAGTTTATTTGCCACCATTATTAGACCCACTACGTCAATTAGATAAAAGTAACAAAGAATGATTTTGCAAAGATTAACTGCCTATGCACGTTTGATACGCCTCGATAAACCAATAGGTATCTATTTATTGTTGTGGCCCACGCTGTGGGGGTTGTGGATTAGTGCAGGC
>CAYSGV010000211.1:0-5213 GCA_964430685.1 uncultured Gammaproteobacteria bacterium | reverse complement strand
ACTCCTTTTGGGCACACCCCTGGCGAAATAGCAATTCCCAAACGGCGTATTCACCCTGAGTTTCCCTATACCTTAGATTTGCGCTTACCCGAATAAACAACAATTTAATACCCACCACAACTGTGGTATTTTATGGCTTCGACTCCTTTATTTGAGAGAGTATTATGGCCGGAAGTAAAAAAGAGAAACGACTTTCTATTCCTATGACCGCTGATTTGGGAGCACTGGCAAATAAGCTTGCCAACGCGGCTGAAGCCACACGTAGCCTACAAATAACAACGGGTGTGGTATCGCCACGATCACGTGTTGCAGCAGATGGTCAAGTCATATACGGTGGTGCACTTTCAGATAATGCAATTAGGGAATTACGAGAAATTGCTAGCCCACGCATGACACCTGCACCAAATAGTGATGCGCCGGCTACAGGCAAACAAGCACCTGCACCATCGCCCCGTACACCGCGTGGATCGAGCGCTGTTGTCAAAGCAAAAGGCAGTCCACGACCAGTAGGCGCAACAGGTGAATCAGCGCTACCTGCGATTACTCCTCGAACAGGAACCGGTTTGTTAGATCGATTAAAAAAGGCAGTAACCCCCCGGACAATAAGTGAAGCTGAAAAAAAGCTGCAAGAAGAGGTAGAAGCTGCTCAGATAAAAGCGCGTAAAGAAGCACGTGAACAAGCTAAAAAAGAAAAAGAAGAAAAGAAAGCAAAAGAAAAACAAGAAAAAAAAGAAAAAAAGCACCATAGAAAAAAAGCTGAGCCAGAAGATAAACGAGAAAAGAAAGAGAAAAAAGAAAAGAAGCATAGGCATAAACATAAAGCCTCAGGAAAAGACCTTTATGCATCGGGTAGCGAATCAGCAAGTGCTTCGGGTAGTGAAACAGAAAGTGCTTCGGGTAGTGAAATAGAAAGTGCCCCGGCCAATGGATCCGCTCGTAATAAAAAAGGGCGACTCACGAGAACCGTCGCTTTTCGGTTCGATGCACCACCCCCGCCTCCCTCACATCCCAACTCGAGTTATAATACGCCACCAGGCGTCCCTAAACTGAAACTAGCAGCGATCGATGCACTTGCCACTGATGTACCAGCGCCATTACCATATGTGCAACCACCGGCAGAAAGTATACCACCAAGCTCTACTGCGACAGACGCTGCAGCAGCGGTCGCGCAAAATATTGTACGTGTTACAGCTGGCGCTAGCGCAGAGCTGGCAGCTTCGGGGGAACTCGATAATGGCGAGCAAGCACAATTAATCGCAGCAACTGACCAACTAGCTGTAGATCTGCGTGGTGCAAATTCTCCAGAAGTGATCCACGCGGCAACAAAACGTTTCTTCGATTGTGCTCCAGTTGGCGTTTGGTGTACATGTATTGGCAAAGTATTAGCTGCGACATTAATCGTACTCACTTTGACAGTAGTTGGTGGAATCGCCTGTGCATTGTTGGGTGGCTTTTTAGGATCATTAAAAGGCGGTCCAGCATTCCCATTCACTGGAACAGCGGGGTTCTTCATCGGCCTTGGCGTTGGTGCATTAGGGGGCTTTTACGCTGGGGTAAATATTGCTGCAAAAGTTGTGTATGGCAAAATTTTACCACCATTTTCCTGTTGTTTTCGCCCCCACACAGAATATCAACAACTCACACAACAGCTTGAGTCACTTGACCCTGACCGGATTAAAATATCGGCTCCGATACAGACAGTGTAAATCTAAGACAAATTGATGGATGTATTGAACAACTGGATTAAGAGTATAACTAACTGCTTTGTTCTCTGTATTCTTTGTAGGTTGAATAGAGCCATCGGGCGAAATCCAACGATACTAACCAGAACGTACTATCAACAAGTACCAAAAGACGTCAATTCTATGGAATTACCCAATCATAGTGCGGGACCAAATTAAACCGCATATTACTCCTATATGCATTATCGTGTGTGTATTTACTCATTGATTAAATGACATTTAAGAAAACCTTAAGCTTTAATGGTTAATCTATTCATATGATTAATCAATATAAACAGAGGTGAATACCATGTTTTTTATCGTCGATAAAAGCAAAGAAACTTTAAGCGCAGCCCCACATTTAGCCAAAAAAATAGCTGAAAGCGAGCGCACAGCACGAGATTTTAATACACGCAGTTGTTTTGCTGGCGCGCACAAACGCGACCTAAAGAGAATCGTTTTCTTAGGCCACGCACACACTAAAGGATTTGGCGAATTTGATGCCGATGAATTTGTTGCAAAATTTAACAGTGATTTTGAACAGCAATTCGCACCACAAGAAAAAGCAAATATAAAAGATATTTATCTGATTGGTTGTGAAGTAGGCTTAGCCAGTAGCAGATTTTTGAGAGGAGAAACAACGCTCGCCCAAGAAATTGCTGATAAATTATACAAAGCCGGTTTTACCAATGTTGTCATTCACGCCGTAAAAGCCCCAGCTGGCGCAAAAGAACAAGGAATGACGGAGATGCGCGTTGGCATCATCAGTGGCAATAGTAGTTATTCCATGGCCCATCGTGTATATGAAGGTGGCATTAAAGCTTTTTGGTTAACGGCACAACAAGCAGAACAATTAAAAGCGTATCCAAAGAACGAAGATCAAATTATACCTGAAGATCAGATTTTTCTATTATCAAATGATCCCATTGCTGCACTTGATCGTAAAGACAATTTATTTTTTCCAAAAGACGCACGTCGTCCTGCTGAAGATCGCGAAAAAAATGCAGCTATTGCCAAATTATATGTGCGCATTGATGTATTAACACGTGAAGTTGCGGAATTAGCAAAACAATACGAGAAAACCAAACCGAAATCCAAAAATAAAGTTAAAAGATTTTTTTCTGCTATTAAAGAAGAAGTTAAAGAAGCAAAAGATCTATTACTTAACGATGGTGAAATAAAATACCAAGACAAAAAAACGAAACTTGCACTGCTGGAGCATCTTGTTGATGCTTTGGAGCAAGATATCACGGATAATTGGGAAAGACATGTACAAGAAACATTACGCCATGCTACTTTTAATGGTCTTGAAAATTTAGCACAAAATGCAAATAGCTCCACAAAACAATTATTAGAAGAAATACTTGAAAATCGGAGTAAAACGAAGAAAACAACTTCACTTCCCGCACCAGAAAGCGATGATGATGCAAGTTCAGAGCCTAGCCCGCGTGGCCATCGACATGCAACAAGTTCTGCGGAAGCAATGCTGCCCTTGCTCAGTCGCGAACCTGCGCCTGCCGTAGCACCAGTCGTTAATTTTGCACGCGAAGCAGCTCATGCTGCAGATCGAGCGCCTAATAATGTTCACCCACAACTCCCAAGAGCAGGCAACTATTTGGCCAGACAAGAAGCAAAACGACAAATAGATGACTACCTCGCGCAACTGGATAGAGAGAGTCGCTCACACTGTTGCTTCAGCTTTTTTGGTTATTTAGGCGCTTATAAAAAACGCAAATTTGCAGCTTTACGTGCACAAATTGAAACGGACAATAACCCTCTCTCAGAAGCTTGGAAACAAAACATTGCCCAAACTTATAACAACAGTTGGTTTATTACTTGGGGTGGTTCAAAGCGTGCGGTGCACTTAATTACCAATATCTTGCACAATGATGCAACAAAAGGAATTAATCCCCCCGTTGCACCACTAACAGAAAATGATCTGCGTATTTAAGTTTAGATAACTCATTAGTTAAAATATTCTTCGTTGGGCGGATAAAAAATCCAACCGACGAAGAATATTCCTAGATTCGATAATTGCCTAACGTTGCACTTCACAAATCGAACGTAGTCCTTCTAAACGACAACGCACGCCGCATTTAATTTCACCAAATTGGCTCACGACACAATTATCTTGTGGGTAATGTGCACAACGCGCCTGATGAATCGTTCTTTTACAATCAAAACCACAGGCTGTTTCACCATAATTACTTGATACACATGATTGGTCGGCTTGCTGCGCACATTGCACTTTTCCTGTGCCGGTTCGTATGCAACCATAACCACAAGCCATTTCACCTAAATCACCAACAATGCAGTATTGATCGGGTGTTTTCGCACACATGGCTTTGCCAGGTGCTTTAACACAATTATAACCACATGCTTGCCCACCCGGATAACTCACACATTCTTTCTGTGGTTCGGCTTGAGTTTGAACTGGTGTATTTTCAGTTTTCGCGATTTTTTCAGTATTGAGCAATGGCGCTGCATCGGCTGACAGCGTATCTGCATTATCCGCGAATAATTGTGTACTAAACAGAATCATCACGAGCATCAAAGTTAATCGAAGTATACGTTGCATAGTTTATCCTTAATTCAAATGAGTAAAATTAATTCCTGTTCATTGGGTAAAATCTATTTGTACTTTTGTTTCATTAATCACAATATGATGGCGCGCAGCAAACCCAGAGGTTGTTTCAAGCACATAACGCATTTTTTGATCCGGGCCATAATTTGGGCAAAGCGAATAAGAACGACAAGGTGTTAAATTCGGCATAATATAACGAACCACCTGATTCTCATCGAGCCAAATGATATCAATGGGGAATTTCATATCTTTCATCCAGAATTTTAAATTCCCTGATTTTTGAAAAACAAACAACATGCCTTCATTTTCATCTATGTGATCTTTAATGGCTAAACCTTCACTGCGCTTTTGTTCCGTATCTGCCACCATTACCTGTAACGGATAATGATTGACGGTTACGATTGCTTGGCGATAAGACTGCAATTCTTTTTTTGGTTGAGCTGAACTACAACCAACAACGGCCAATACAACTATTAAAATAGCTTGCAGCAAAAAATTTTTCCTAATCATTATTTTCATTTCATAACTTCCATTTGCGCACTTGCGCTTGCATCAGCTGTAGCTGGTGATGCAGATGCTGGTGTGGGAAAAAGCGCATTAATCTGGCTAATACTTGTCTGATGCATGTGAAAAATAATGTTATCACTGGTTTTTAGCAAGTGTGCATCACTGCCAATGATATGCGCTTGCAAACGATGTGTACCACGCGGGACATTTTGTAAAACAAACGATACATTTGCATTAGGCGTTTCCACAACAGGCTCATCATCCACTGTAATCACTAATTTATCACCGGCCCGGAGTGATGGTAGCATTGACACAACAACATCCAATTGCCCGTCTGCATTTTGCACGGTGGCTTGTTCAACTGGCGCAGTAATGCGCAAGATTTGATAATAATCAGCATC
>CAYSGV010000210.1:0-5213 GCA_964430685.1 uncultured Gammaproteobacteria bacterium | reverse complement strand
GGTATTGGTATCGGTCAAGGTTTGGTTGTTTACCCATTGGCAGATTTAAATGCAATTCCTGAGCGTAATGTGAGCGATGTAGCCGTTGAACTATCTCTTTTTGAGTCAGCATTAAATGCGGTGCGGGATGATGTGCGTGCCAGCCAAAAACGTCTCGAAGGTTTGTTACCCGCCGGTGAACACGCGCTGTTTGATGCATATGTGCGTATGCTTGACAATGAAAATTTGGGCAATGAAATTAGAGCTGAAATCAATAAAGGTCTTTGGGCACAAACGGCTTTAAAAAAGGTCATTCAACGCCATATTGCGCAATTCGAAGAAATTGAAGACGATTATTTACGTGAGCGTGCAACCGATATTAAAGATTTAGGCTTACGTATTTTGGCACGTTTACAAGAAAATCAGCCCACGCGCTACCAATATCCGGAACAAACGATTCTGGTTGGTGATGAGATTACCGCTACCATCTTAGCTGATATCCCTCGGGAACGTTTATGTGGCATTGTCTGTTCTACCGGCTCTGGCAATTCACATGTTGCCATCTTAGCACGTGCACTGGGTGTGCCAGCAATTATGGGTACTACTGGTGTTCGTTTACAACATCTCGATGGCAAAGAAATTATTGTTGATGGATACTCCGGACAATTACATGTAGGCCCAACAGCAAAATTGCGTGATGAACTGATTTTATTAGCACAACAAGAATTGGCGCTAGATGCCAGTTTACAAGAATTACGTGATTTGCCGGCAACCACCACAGATGATCATCAAATTGAATTGCAAGTGAATACCGGCTTTGGTGTGAATGCCGGACAATTATTAAGATGTGGTGCAGAAGGTGTTGGTTTATACCGTACAGAAGAACCTTTTATGGTACGTGATCGTTTTCCTGCTGAAGAAGAACAACGCATTATTTATCGTCAATTATTAAGTAGTTTTGCACCCCGCCCAGTCATTATGCGCACATTAGATGTGGGTGGCGATAAAAAATTACCTTATTTTCCCATTGAAGAAAATAATCCTTTTTTGGGCTGGCGTGGCATACGCATTACACTGGATCATCCAGAAATACTTTTGGTACAACTGCGCGCTATGTTACGTGCCAGTGAAGGATTAAATAATTTAAAAATCATGTTTCCAATGATTAGCAGTGTTACCGAATTAGTTGAGGCAAAAACATTATTCACCCAAGCTTATGAAGAAGTTTGTGACGAAGGTGCCAAAATTCAAAAACCCGACATTGGCATTATGATCGAAGTACCATCGGCTATTTACCAGATAAAAGAGCTCGCCAAACGCGTGCAATTTTTATCGGTGGGTAGTAACGATTTAATTCAATATCTATTAGCGGTTGATCGTAATAATGCACGTGTTGCTAATCTTTATGAACCATTTCATCCAGCTATTTTGCATGCACTCAAACAAGTGGTAGAAGCCGCACATGCGGAAGGAAAAATGGTGAGTATTTGTGGTGAAATGGCCGGCGATCCTATTGCCAGCATTGCATTACTCGGCTTGAAATTTGATTCACTTAGCATGAATCCTTCTAGTTTAATGCGCGTTAAATGGGTAATTCGCAATTTCAGTTTACAAGAAGCTGAACAAATTGTGGATGATATTTTAGCAATGGATAATCCCACTGTCATTCGCTTTTGTTTGATGCAAGCACTTGAACGAGTAGGCTTAGGTAATCTGGTACAAGCCGGTCGCATTTGAAATTTACGTTTATTTCAGTTAAATTAGAATCTAAATTTTCATAACCCTCATAACTATAAATAAGAAATAATTGAGTAGATCCATGGAAAAACCTAAAGAATCCACAGCACCCAGCGCAAAAGGCAAAAATGAACCTTTAATTCCGTTAGATGTATTTTTACAAGTGGGAATGCCTGCATTACAGCAAAGTAAGGTTTTTCGTTTAGCGTTAATACCGGTAACCAAAGACACTTTTGAAACTCTAAAAAGTGATGATCCGAAACAGGTATTATTAGCAGCAACCCAACTTTTGCGTAATTTCGTAGCTAGAGTTGGCCAAACTCTCAATGACGCTAATGAGGCCAAAGTAGCTTTTAGAGAGTTCAATAAATGTATTGACCTGGTCGTTAAAAGCCTATCTCGATTACATCATAATCTTCCCAATAAAACTTTATGGCAATATTTTGAAGTGATTATTTTTATAACTTCTTTTTTAACAATCAAAGAAGTGCAAAGTGAATTGCTACCAATATTTATTACCACACTAGATAATTTAAGCACCCTATATAAATCTTTTCTAAAGCTTTTATTAAATAAATCTGATAAAGATATTGAAACACACATAAAAATAAGCCTGCAAAAAATAGATTTAATGTTGGCGGAAAACTATTCTAAAAACATGGAATGGGGAAAAGCTAAAACATATTACAAAAAGAGTTACCAAGCAGCTTGTGCCCTTAAACTAGATAATAAAGAAGATTTTGCACTTGAATATGAAATATATTGCTCCCAAAATGTCATCGTTGCCATTAAACGCGGCAAGATTCGTAAAGCGCGTCAATATGCAGCACTCTGCGAATCAGCTTTACAAGCATCAAAAGATTACGGATTAAAATCAGGCAAAAACATTCAAGAAGCCTACCAAGAAATTGGTCTTTATTACTTGAAACAAGGTAACCTTGATTTTGCACTCTATTGGTACCAACGTGCACTAGACATTCCTATCGCAAGTGCACACCCCAAAATCCAAATCATGATCAATACGACGCAAAAGCGGTTATTTGCACATAAACGTGAAAAATTAACGCATCTCGCTGGGTTACAAATCGAGTCAATATCTTGTCAATGGAATGAAAACAATTTTACGCTTAATATAATTGCTAAAAACGATGCGGTGATGGCTATTATCCAAGAAATATTAGATAAACATCTGGTGGAATATCGCGTAGATGAACAAAACAAATTATCAATCGCTTTTAATATTCTGCCCGTGAATATGCGGGTGTTTTATGCGTTTGATGACAAACTTTATAAATACCATCAAGCCTGTCTTGCAGCAACAACGCCAGCACAACCGGCGGCAACAAAAAAAGAAGAAGAGACCCGTGCACCTGAACCTAAGCCTATGTCACAAACAATATCGGCACCATCTGTTGCTAATCCTACGCCCGCTGTCGCAACAAAAGGAGAAAAAGATATCACGCCCCCACCTCCTATACCACAAGGTACTCAAACATACTCCCGCATCATCAAATGGGCTGATGCACGTTTTCCGGATACAAACCTTGATCAATTAGATGAATTAACGGGTGAATTATTTCATCCAGATAAAAAAGATCACAGCATTGTGCATGTGAATGAAAGCGCTTTTCCTAAAAAAAGTGCTTCTATTCTATTAAACAAAGTAAAAAATAAATTAGATAATGGTAAAGTCATTCCTGATAACACTAAAAACCAAGAAGGTTTTATGCTGTTTAGCCAGCGCAAGCCCAAACAAGATGAATTTAAGAAATTAGGCGAAAATTGTCATGGTAAACTGAAAATATTAGGCAATATGGGTAAAGCACGTTTTCCTTTAATGTGGGCGACACAGGGTAAGTTGTATAAAGACGGCAAAGAGACTGATACGGTTTATCAACGATACGAAATTAGCGAAGTTGTTGAAAAATCACATAGACAAAAATAAGCCTTAGTTCCTTAAACACTATCAAACTAACCAGCGAGTGAATTTATGGACAAACCAAATGAGCCACCAGCATCTAGCGTTAAAGGTAAGAATAATCCTTTTCCAAGTCTAAATGTATTAAATGAATATACGACTGGGTTGATGCAAAAACCGATCTTTCGGGCTGCACTTATGCCGGCTAATCCTGCAAATCTACAAAGTTCTACTGAAGAAAATGTATTATTAACTACGGCACAATTTTTACGTCAGGCTACTGCTAAAGTACATCATGCGCTTAAGACTAATAACGTTGCAACAATTCGAGAAGCATTTAGTGAATTATGTCGTAACCTTGATATGGTCAGTAATAAATTATCTAACAAAAAATTCTCCATGTCTGGCGCAAAACTATGGGAATACTTTGAAGTTATCTTTTTCTATTTTAATTTTTTTTCCACAACCAAGGAATTTGATGGTGCATTATTACCATCCTTCATCGAAACTTTGCTTAAAGTAATTAATTTATATAAAACTTTTTTTAAATTATTAAAATCCAATTTCAACCAAGAAGCCGACAAAGAAGCCAAGTCCAGCTTAAAAGGAATTTACTTTATATTGGCAGAAAGTTGTTATAAAACTGATAAATGGGATGAAGCCAAAAAATATTACAAAAAGTATTATCAGCTTTTTCGCCAATTTAATACCATGAGCCCAGAGGCTTCTGCATTAGTCTATGAATATTATTGCTCACGTAATGTTATTGTTGCCATAAAAAGAGGCAAAATACGAAAAGCCCGTCAATATGCAGCGCTTTGTGAAACGGCACTGCAGTCTACAAACAGTTATGAGTTTATATTTAGAACTGGTAAAACCATTCAAGAAGCCTATCAAGAAATTGGTTTGTATTACCTAAAACAAGGTAACCTTGACTTTGCACTCTATTGGTACCAACGTGCACTAGCCATTCCCAGCGAAGAAACAAAACCAAAAATTCAAACAATGATCAGTACAACGCAAAAAAGGATATTTGCCCAAAAACGCGAAAAATTGATGCATCTGCTTGGTTTTAAAATTGATGCAATAACTTGTCAATGGGATGAAAATAATTTTAACCTAAATATTCTCACTAAAAACGATGCGGCAATGGTTTTAATCCAAGAGATATTAGATAAAGAGTTGGTGGAATATCGCTTAGATGAACAAAATAAATTATCAATAACACTTCATATTTTACCCGTGAATTTTCGAGTTTTTCATGCGCTTGATGATAAGCTTTATAAATACCATCAAGCTTGTCTTGCAGCATTAAAGCCAGCACAACCAGCAGCTACCCAAACAGAAACACCTACATCAGTATCTGAATCAACTGCATTAACCAAACCAGCGCCATCTGACATAGATTCTAATCAAACGCCTGTTGTTACACCAAAGCCATTACCACAACCTGCAAAAGAGGCCCTGCCCCCACCTGCTCCTGCGCCATCAGTTACCCAATCGACTCGCATCATTAAATGGGCTGATCCACGCTTTCCTGATACGAATCTTGATCAATTAGGTGAATTAACTGGCGAAT
>CAYSGV010000209.1:0-5265 GCA_964430685.1 uncultured Gammaproteobacteria bacterium | reverse complement strand
TTAAATTTGACTGATCTATTTCGAAACACAAATATATTATTAGGCATCACGGGTGGTATTTCTGCATATAAAAGCGCAGAACTCATTCGCTTACTGAAGCGCGCGGGTGCACAAGTGCAAGTGGTTTGTACCAAGAGCGCGTTACAATTTATTACACCTTTAACGCTGCAGGCCCTTTCAGGACGTCCCGTTTATAGTGATCTATGGGATGAACAGGCAACTGACGGTATGCGTCATATAGAGCTTGCGCGGTTTGCCGATCTAATTTTGATTGCACCTGCCAGTGCGAATTTTATGGCACGTTTGGCTCATGGATTAGCCGATGATTTATTGACAACCGTTTGTTTAGCTGCCAATGCACCAATCTATCTTGCTCCTGCAATGAATAAACAGATGTGGCTCAATTCGCTCACGCAAAATAATGTTACGTTGTTAAAGAAAGCAAATATTACATTGCTCGATGTAGCTGAAGGTGAACAAGCTTGTGGTGATGTTGGGTTAGGGCGAATGCTAGAAGCTGAAGACATTTTCAATCATTTACAAACATTGCGCTTTCGAAACAGGGTGATACAAAGCAAAACATCTAAACGCATAAAGGTTTTAATTACGGCAGGCCCAACTCAAGAAGCGATTGATCCTGTTCGCTATCTCAGCAATCACAGTTCGGGTAAAATGGGTTATGCATTAGCCAAAGCTGCCTTTTTAAGACAGGCAGAGGTAGTGGTGATTTCAGGTCCAGTACAAATCACACAATATCCTGGAATACAATATATTTCAGTGACTAGCGCTCGTGAAATGTTGGCAGCAGTCATGGCGCAAATCAAACAAACTGATATTTTTATTAGTGTTGCAGCGGTCGCCGATTTTCGTGTTGCTAAAACAGCACGAGATAAAATAACTAAAAAAGAAATGGCTAAGCATTTAAAATTAGTTGAAAACCCAGATATTTTAGCTGAGGTTGCTCACTTACGACAACGGCCTTATTGTGTTGGCTTTGCTGCACAAACGACAAATATATTAAAATATGCACACGAAAAATTAAAAAATAAAAAAATTGATATGATTATTGCAAATGATGTTTCGCAAGTCGAAACATCATTTGGTAGTGATTTCACGAAAGTATTAGCAATATGGGATGACAAACAAAAAGAATTTGGTTTGGGAAGCAAAGAAGAGGTAGCTGTTGCACTATTTGATTTAATTGAGGAAATTTATCATGAACGAACAAAACGACAAAAAGCAAAATAAAAAAATACAAATCAAAATTTTAGATCCACGTGTGGGCAGCGAATTTCCATTGCCGCATTATGCAACCGAAAGTTCTGCTGGTTTGGATTTACGTGCCTGTTTAAAAGAACCCTTACAAATTTCCGCCAATGAAACGCGGTTGATACCTACGGGAATTGCCATTTATATGCAAGACCCAACTATGGCTGCAGTTATTTTGCCACGTTCAGGATTGGGTCATAAGCATGGTATCGTATTAGGAAACCTCGTCGGATTAATTGATGCAGATTATCAAGGTGAATTACAAATTTCCTGTTGGAATCGTGCAAACGATTTATTTACCGTGATGCCAGGTGATCGTATTGCACAATTAGTATTTGTGCCCATTATACGCAGTGAATTTGAATGTGTGACTGAATTTGTTGCAACACAAAGAGGTGATGGCGGCTTTGGTTCTTCGGGGCGAAAT
This sequence comes from uncultured Gammaproteobacteria bacterium, assembly GCA_964430685.1. GTDB lineage: Bacteria > Pseudomonadota > Gammaproteobacteria > CAYSGV01 > CAYSGV01 > CAYSGV01. The sequence continues at coordinate 3,569 of CAYSGV010000209.1, read as the reverse complement.
TAAATGCAACTCTATCAAGATGTGCTTGCAGCACAAAAGCGTATTCGCGATTATATTCGGGAAACGCCGCTTGATTACTCAATACCATTAAGTGAGTTAACGGGCGCACAAGTTTATTTAAAGTTAGAAAATTTGCAATATACCAATGCATTTAAAGCCAGAGGTGCATTCAATAAACTGCTTTCTTTAACATCAGCAGAAAAAGCCCGCGGTGTTGTTGCCGCATCATCAGGAAATCACGGTGGTGCAGTTGCTTACGGCTTAAATCAGCTACATATACCGGGAATGATTTTTGTGCCAGAAAATGCTGCAATTGCCAAAGTAGAAGCGATTAAAAGTTATCGTGTGCCATTGCAATTCTATGCAAATGATTGTGTGTTAACTGAAACCTTTGCACGTGAATATGCGCTGCAGAGGGGTATGACATATATTTCTCCTTATAATGATCCAGATGTCATTGCAGGCCAAGGGACAATCGGTTGTGAATTAGCGCAACAACTAAAAAACATCGATGTTGTATTGGTTCCTATTGGTGGGGGTGGATTAATTGCCGGGATTGCTGCAGTCCTTAAAGAATTATTTCCATCTGTACAAGTCATTGGTTGTTTACCTGCGCACTCACCGGTGATGGCTGAATCAATCAAAGCTGGTCACATCATTGAGATGAATACGCTTCCCACTTTGTCTGATGCAACCGCTGGTGGCATAGAAGCGGATGCCATCACATTTAATCTCTGCCGCAGTTTAGTTGATGAATATCTGCTCTGTAGTGAAGATGCAATACGAGAAGCAATTTTGCTTTGTATCAAAACCCATCGCATATTAATCGAGGGAGCAGCAGGTGTTGCTTTGGCTGCATTACTAAAGAATGTTGAAAAATTTAAGGGTAAGAATTGCGTGGCCATATTGAGTGGCGGCAATATCAGTTTGCCTACATTACGTTCGCTCATGCAGGCAGAAGATAGTCATTAAAAGACAATTTCTAGGATTTGATCTATATTAAGGGCTAGAATGTTAAAGTAAGGTAAAGGAATATGAACTTAAATCAACTGCTGCACATGACAGAGCAATGGATAGGCGTTCTCGGTTTTTTGGCACTTATTATTGGGATTATTGTTGCCCTGATTTACGGATTAAAACCGGATAAAGCCTTAAAACAAGATATACTTAATGAAAAAAAATTATTCCGACAACAAGCATTACAATTTTTAGAAGAAAGCCTTAGTCATTGGGGTATTACTAGTATCAATCAACCTGAGTCGCAACCACCCGACCTAAAAACGCATATTAATAAATTTTATAATTTATTCTTAAAAAAAAGAAAATTATTCAAGCATGATGAAGCGAAAAAATTTACTGCCTATTTGCATTTAGTCAATACTTTGGCAAAAGCCACCGCTGCAAAAAATATCGAACAAGTATCCGTCATCAGTGCAAGATTACAATCTGAAATTAATACATTAAAAAATGAAGTTGAATAAATGAGTTTATTTCGTAATCGTCTCGAAGCAGGTCAAGCACTTGCCCAGTTACTCAAGGCATTTTCTAACGATACCAATACGATCGTTTTAGCAATGCCGCGTGGTGGTGTGCCGGTTGGTTTCGAAGTTGCGAAAGCATTGCAGTTACCTCTCGATGTTTTGGTGGTGCGAAAATTAGGTATGCCGGGAAACGAAGAATTAGCGATGGGTGCAATTGCTGGTGAAAATATTTGTGTGCTGGATCATAATTTGATCAACCAATTTCATATTAATCCAATGCAGTTGTCCATGGTGACGGAACGAGAAAAAAATGAACTCGAACGCCGCAATCGACGTTATCGCGGTAATGCGCCCATGCCAAATTTGCAACACAAAAATATAATTATTGTAGACGATGGTATCGCCACTGGTTCTTCAATGCGTGCAGCAATTTTAGCAATGAAACACTTAAAACCTGATAAAATAATTGTAGCAGTTCCGATTGCTGCTCCTGATAGTGCGAAATCATTGGCGAAAATTGCTGATGAAATTATTTGTGTTGCAACTCCAGAACCTTTTTATGGGGTTGGGATGTGGTATGATCAATTTCCACAAACAAGCGACGAAGAAGTGATTGACTTACTCAGCCGTGCACGAAAGTTTAAAGCTTTTAAAAAATAATGTATGAGCCAACAAATCAAATTTATCTTGGATGCACATTTGGGCAGATGTGCAAAATATTTACGTCTATTGGGATTTGATGTGCTATTTGCCCCAAATTCAGATGACGCAGATATGATACGAGTGGCTAACAGTCAAAACCGAGTCCTGCTATCGCGCGATAAAGCTTTGCTTGCAAGTCCTGCACTACAACAAGGTTACTCTGTAGCATCTATTTATCCTAAAGCACAAATAAAAGAGATAATGCTGCAATTTAATTTGTTTACGCAAGTAAAGCCATTTACTCGCTGTTTAGAATGTAATGGTGTTCTTATTTCAGTCAATAAGGACTCAATAGCCGATAGTTTACCAGAAAGGACCAATGTTTATTACCAAACTTTTAATCGTTGCAATGGTTGTGGCAAAATCTATTGGCAAGGCTCACATTATCAACGCATGCAAAGTTTCGTTACTGAAATAATGGTCTTACAGCCTTAAGTATGATGGTTGTATCAAATGGGAATATGTAATTTTGACAAGGATCAGAACACATGGATTTACACAAATAAACAATAAGGATTTTAAACTGAAGATTATTTCTCTTGCGGGACCATTCTGATAACGATGCGACACCCAACAGCGTGAGCGTATTTTTTGATTGTTGCTACTGATGGAGAAGGTCTACCTCTAGTTGGTAAGGATTCTAAGCGTGAAATAGCAGAGGGCGTAGTTTTCATAATTTTAGCTACCTCTGCTTGAGTAAGATCTGCTCTTTCTCTAGCTTGGATCATTTCGCGTAAAAGTTGAAATTCTTCTTCAAGTTCATCGTAGGCCACTCTTACTTCAGGATCTCTGAGTAATTCTTTCTTAAATACCGCGTGTGTCAATCGGTTGGTCATTAGCTTACCTCACTCATTCGATCTTTAGCTATCTTCAGTTCCTTTTTAGGAGTCTTTTGTGTTTTTTTAATAAAAGCATGCAGCACGACGATTTCGTTATTTTTAATATAACAATAGAACGCACGGCCAATACCGTCTTGCGCCTTAATTCGAAGTTCGAATAACCCATTACCCATAGGCTTGGATAAAGCTTTGCCAAGATGATTAGGGCCGTATTCTTCTAGCAAGTCAACGATACGCAAATATTTACCCTGAATGGTCTTAGGCCAGGATTGAATCGCTTTATTTACGGTATGGTTGTAATAAGTTACTTTGCATTTTATAGATATATATAGCATATATGAGAAATATTAGCAAATTTGATAACATATTGTCTGGCCAATAGTCACTCCATTAAGCTATCCCTTTATGAATGCCTATAAAGGCATCATTTGTTTATATTAGCGGTTTTATATAGTTGAAAAAATCAGCCAAACTGCGTAGTTAAATTGCATACATTTTGAGAGAGATTTGCTAATCAGATATGCAATTTCCCTTTCTTAGTCAAATT
>CAYSGV010000208.1:0-5267 GCA_964430685.1 uncultured Gammaproteobacteria bacterium | reverse complement strand
GCTCTAACAACACAATTGTATATGTTAATGTATTTTTTAATGTTTCTCGCTGCATTACGTCTGCGTTACACACAAGCTGATGTTATCCGTAGTTATAAGGTTCCTGGCGGCAAAATAGGCATTTGGTTTATTTGCTGTATCGGCATGATTGCAAGCATTTTGACCTTACTGATTGGTTTTTTACCCCCTAATAATTTTAATTTTGGCAGTACAACGACCTATATCATTATTCTTATCGCCGGATTTCTATTCTTTTGCATACCGCCGTTATTGGTTCGGGTTTTGCCTAGCCAAAACTAAATTTTCATTTTTACCCTAAAATGGTTAGAATTAGCATTACTGCAGTTTATTTATATGACAATCATCCAGAGGAGTTCGCACATGAGCAATACCCCCAAAGTTGCAATGGATTTATCGCGATACAGAACATTCCATTTAACAGTTCTACAACTGATGTCACTCATTTTTTGCGCAACGCTACTTGTTACCATTTTATATCAATATATTGTAGCTTAAGGTGTAATCATGGCATTACGCATCACTGATGATTGCATTAACTGCGATGTTTGTGAACCGGAATGTCCTAATCAAGCAATCTCTCAAGGCCCTGAAATTTATAAAATAGAGCCTGAGCGTTGTACCGAATGTGTGGGACATTTTGATGTGCCACAATGCCAAGAAGTTTGCCCTGTTGCCTGTATTGAATATCATCCTGACCATCTAGAAATAGAAGAACAATTATTAGCAAAATACAAGCGACTAACCGAAAAAGATAAATCAATAGCTTAGTACACCGTTTCTCCCCCTTGAAAAAATACTCCTCTATCCCCAGATATTAGTTGTGATTGTTTTATAAACGATTAATTTAAACGTGGAGGATATTATGGCTTTAGCAAAATTAATGCGCATTCAACCTTTAGATCTCATTCAAGAAATGAATCGTTTTTTAGCGCCTGCACTTCAACCTACGAGTCAAGACAATGAATTTGCAGGGATTGGCACTGCTGAATGGCTGCCACCGATTGACATCAAAGAAAAAGATGAGCAGATCGTCTTACGTGCTGATTTACCTGGAATGCAAATGGAAGACATACATGTCCGCATGCAAGAAAATACCATCACCATTGAAGGTGAACGCAAACAGGAAAAAGAGGAAAAGAAAGGTAATACATTGAGAATAGAGCGTAGCTACGGTAAATTTTCGCGTAGTTTTACTTTACCCAATGTCGTTGATCAAGATAAGATTAAAGCCACCTATCAAAATGGTGTTTTAGAAATTGCATTGCCGAAAAAGCAAACAGCACAAACGCGTGTCATTGAAATTAACAAAAGCTAAAATTCTAGTTAATTTGCACACAACGCACCTCATTGCAAAATGAGGTGCGTTTGTTTATATAAGTCTAATAATTTCTTGACCCACCATTTAATTATTTCTAACGTTGCTGACATTCATGCCACTTAACCTATGTGATTTATTTTCATCTTTAAAAGCTAAGGTATTTGCACCTAGATAACGATGCGTTGTGATGACAATTAAATAAATAATGGGCGTCATCATCACAGCTAAAAACATTTTGATGATAATTGATCCTAATAAAATGGATAGTTTTTGGTCGGAATCATAAAAGACTATCACAACAAAAATACTTGAATCGATAAGTTGACCAAGAATGATGGAACTATTACTTCTTAACCACAGCCATTTTCCATGTGACATTTCTTTAATCCGTTGGAACACAACAATATCTAACATCTGTGAAATGGTAAAAGCAAGCAGACTGGCCGTCACCACATTACCACTACTTGATAAAATATCTTGATATTCGTTTTGCTTAAGCCAAAATGGCGCATGGGGTGCAACGATCGATAATTGAATCAGTAAAGTGATCAACAATTGGCTAGCTAAACCGATCCATAATGTTTGACGCGCGACCTTTTTTCCCCACAGCTCGCAGATACAATCAACAATGGGGTAAGTTAAGATTGAAAACACAATATTTGAAAATGGAAAATTAATCCCTAAATGCACAATTTTAGGGGCTGTAATTACAGAGCTAGCTAGACCACAAATAACAAGACTTGTTAAAAGTGTGTACGCCCGTACTTCTTTTTGCTGCATTGGTATTAATTCCACTATGATTCGTTAATATTTACTATTCGATACACTTGTCCTTCTGGTGCTTGAAAATAAAAATGATTTTTATCTGTATATTCAAGTTCAGTAATGCCTGCTTGCAGTATATTGTTCTTTAATTTTTCGACATTGTCTGTTTTAATTTCAAGCCATGTTGCTTTTAAATAATCAGCGGCAGATAAGCAATCTGTTGAATAAAATATGCCTAATATAAAGCCATCGGTAAAGCGCAATAAATCCAATTCTGGATTTGTTTTTGGCAATAGCTCACATCCTAAAACGCGGTGATAAAAATTAACTGTCTTTTCTTTATTATTCGGATGCACCGTTATTTTCATGTGGTTTCCTATTATAGCCATGTACCCTCCGGTAATCGTATTTATTAACATCCGCGCGACATTTTAGCTTCTAGGTACCATGAAACGCGCCCGGAGGAATTATAATCTAGTAAATAATAGAGTTACAGTATTTTTGTCGCCGCAGCTCCCATTCAAAGTAGCACGCGCTATAATTATTATTTTATCATTCATTTTCTTTTATTAAAATTAGGATATCATAAGCTTAAATATTTATGAGTAGACACAATGAATAACTATCAGATCAAAACAGCAAGTCTTAATGATATCAACTGTATGTTGGATTGGGCGAAGCAAGAAGGTTGGGGATTAGGTTTGTATGATGCCTTGCCCTATCATATCACCGATCCACAGGGTTTTTTCATGGGCTATTTAGAAAATCAACCTATTGCAAGTATTTCCGCTGTACGTTATGCCGATCAATTTGGCTTCGTGGGTTTATATATGGTTAAACCACACTACCGTGGTCAAGGTTATGGTTTAGCAATCTGGCAGCAAGCTATGCGCTATCTGTATAATTGCAATATCGGCTTAGATGGCATCCCCACACAACAAGAAAACTATCGCAAATCTGGCTTTGTATTCGCCTATCATCATTTGCATTACGCAGGCGCTCCGATAAAAATAAATAACACAGAAAACATCGTTGACGCACGCACAGTTTCATTTAACTTGTTGACGGATTATCTACAAAAATTTTTTCCAGCTGCACGCCCAACGTTTTGGGCTGCTTGGCTTAATATGTCCAATACTTATAGTTTAGCCATCATCGAAAAAGGGCACGTGGTTGGTTTTGGTGTCATCCGTCCCTGTCAGGGTGGTTATACCATTGCACCACTATATGCACAAAATATGAATGATGCGCATAAATTATATGGCGCTTTATGTATGCATGTAGATGCCGAAACTATTTTTTTAGATGTGCCAGAAATAAATGCAGCCGCAATAGAATTGGCGAATCAAATAAAGCTCAAACCGTTATTTAAAGCAGCAAGAATGTACACTGGTAATTTTCCAGAAATTGATTTAACACAAGTATTTGGCGTTACCAGTATGACCTTGGGATAGTATTCGATCAATTTTGGTTTAATTAATATTTAGTAGTATGCAGAGAGGAAAACAGATGAAAGTTGGTATAGTAAGAGAAAAATTTAATAAATATTCGGACAGAAAGTTTGAGGTCACTGGTCTCATCGGTAAACTTCTTTCATTACCCCTATTTACTGCTAAAACCACTCAAGACAAAGAAATAAGACAAGTCGTTAACCAAGCAGAAGATTATATGATGGCTATTATCACACTTGTTAGCGACATTAATGGACTATTGCCAAAGGCTGCAGATTACAATAGGGATCATCAGGCTTATGAATACCTCGGTTTCCTTCGAAGTTTGGTCGATGAAGTGCATCGCGGCGTTACCGATGGTGCTGGTTTGGATGAAGATTTAATTGATCTAAGCCAAACTGCACAATGGGAAGCCACACCTGCGGATCCGTTACGCAGCCCACTATATACTGCACAAAGCCCGTCTGCGGCAGCAAATCAACGCCGAAAAGAAGAAGCAACCTATAAGCATGGCTATACACAAGTTAAAGAGTTTGAAAGAATTGTTACCCTCGGCAAGATTACTGTACCACCAGAATTCGAAGCAAATTTATCGGATAAATTAGGGACTCTTTCCCCTAACCATTTAATTATTTTTTTGGAAGTCCTAATTGACCGTACCAAACAATGTGCGCCTTCTTCGACACTTAATTATAAATTTTTTGAAGAAGTATGCGCTGCGTTTTCACAAAAAATAGCAAATCAAACTACACCGACCCCAGCACCCAGTCTTATCGCATTAGCAGATGGTTACCCATCTAGAAATGGCACAAACCCCAGCCTTGAAGCGGATAAACGCGTTTATGCAATTTTTGCGCGTGACAATGTAGCAGTTGAGGAAGGTGCAGGCATCACTTTTTTTAAACGTTTTAAAGCTCTTGATGTTAACGAGAAGAATACCGTTATCAATCTTATTGAATTTTTACTTTCGGCTAGCGATACAGAAAATAAATTAGACCATAGTTTTTTTGCAAATCTTTGGACTATCTATGAAGAAAGAAATCCTGTATATCGAACACGTTTTGATCGTGCCGATATACCTACATTAGCTCTTAATCCACGCCCTGCTGCAGCTGCAGCATCAACATCTACAGTGGAGACTGAACTTAAAACATTTACCAGCAATAATAGGAGTGATAGTCCAGAATTAACTTTAACTAATCATTCCGTAATTCCAATTTTTACCTCGAACAAGTCACAACCACCTGTGCCTGCACCAGCAATGAATAGTGATGATATTTTAGTGGACAGCATTTGTTTGTTGCAACAAATTGCTGGTTTATCTAATGATAGAAAAGTTACTGAAATTTGCGATAGTTTAACATCCATCATTTACTCATTACCATTGCAATCACTGCAGCGTGCTTATTCGTTATTACAATCTATTGCGAGCAATAATGTCCGATCAAGCGAACTGACCATTGACTCGCTCAATCGAGTCGCACAGTTTTGTACTTCAGATACAGGAGATAAAATACCTCGAGCAGAACCCTTAATTCCACCAACATTTTCTTCATATAGCGATAGTTCGGAAGAAATGGGTCCTCTAGCACGACAGTTGCAACTCGGTACGTGGAAATTACCTGTATGCTCACCCAGCCCAGCACGCACAACTGAAACACAAGGCATTCTCGCAGCAGTTGACCAAGCGTTTTTCGCACCTGCTGAATCAG
>CAYSGV010000207.1:0-5274 GCA_964430685.1 uncultured Gammaproteobacteria bacterium | reverse complement strand
CGTTCACGTTTGATTTTTGCTGGTTTTATCGCAGAATTAATTAGCCTAGAGACCGTTCTGGAACATACACAAAAACTAGGGCTGTCCCCTGATGATGTGCACGCGTTTATAGAGATCTTGGTCAGACTGCGCGCTGATACGACACTACAGGTTAAATCCGATAAACCAAAAACCGATCCGCTAGAACAGCTGGTCGAAACGTGCTTTCAAAAATTAGCCGAATTCTACCATACTGGTCGTTTGTCAGAAAAAGAAAAAATGGTCATGAGTCGAATCGTTAAGATATGCAGACCACCAAAAGAGTTCCCCGAGATGCGAAAAGCATGTGCTAATGAAATATTAGCCCAATGGCGTAAATGTGACCCGGCTGATATTGATCAAGTGGTTCGTTTAGCGCATCGAACTTTTTATCTCATCACTGATCGCCATTGGTATTTTAATGCGAATAAACGTGAAGCCTGCTGTATTAAGAATATCATCTTCGTTTCTTTAGGATATCCAAGTATATTAATGAGAAATCCTGATGAAAATGATGAGCCAAATAGCTTATATGTTCGCGGCATTGCAACAATCGAATCACAGCCTAATATCTTATTTGATCATATAAAAACACGACTGCTTGATACGATCAAAGGTGGTGGTTATAAAAATGACAAAGAAAAAGAAAAAATTATTTTTGCCGTCAGAATAGGCGAATTAATAATGGAAATAAAGCGACTATTCCCAAATTATAATGTTACCGAACATTATATCGATTGGTTAGTTCGTCCCTATGAATCAATAGATGTCAGTGCCATTAAAATAGATGAAGTGATCAATATTAGTCAACGTGCTTATCAGTCATTTGTGAATTTATTGCAAAAATTAAAACAACAAGCGCAAACGCCCCAAGCGGCTCTGGCTGCAGTCGTGCAAAAAAAATACTCTGAAGAAGAAAAACAAACTATTACCGAACAACTCACCCGCATTACAAAAATTTCTGGTGCAAAATTTTATAAACGTGATGGGGTGTCACATTGCTTCTTAGAACTTCCGCACGGTGCAGAAAATGAGTCTTATGCCAAAGAATTGGTTGCGCAATTCAATAAGCTGCGAGCTGGAAAAGCCAGTTGGGAACGCCTGAAAGGCAGCCCCAATCATGTAGTCATTATGCATTCTATCGATATCAAACGCTTAACTGAAATGCAGCCTATGGTGAATCATGCAACAAAACAAAAATTTGAGCAAAAAATATAAGAAAACGCTAGCATTCGCCTGTTGTTCTACACCCCTATTTTATGGTATAAATCGGCAGTTTTGCTGAAATATCCCTCTCAAAAACTGTTTTTTGCGATTTTTATGGGGGAAACAGCCAAAACCGCATTTAAAATGCTAACTGATAATCTTCATGTAGCTTGGATAGTGCCCTCGGGCGAAATCCAACATGCAATCAAGATTGAACTGTTGGATTTCGCCAAAAGGCTCTATCCAACCTACAAAGAGACATATCAATTTCATGATAAATGTAATTTAACAGGGCCTGATGATTGAATTGTCAGTGTCCTAAACGAGCACACTGCTCCGCCAACACAGAAAGAGGGTGCTTTCCAAGCGTCATGCTTTGAAGGTCTATCTGTGGGAACAGTGGTTAAATAACCCTTAATGAGGATTACAAAATGGTAGATATTACTATCCGCGAAATGTTAGACGCGGGCGTTCACTATGGTCACAAAACACGTTACTGGAACCCTAAAATGGGTACTTATATTTATGGTTCACGTAACAATATTCACATTATCGACTTAGAACAAACCAAAGTGCTCTTTAAAAATGCACTCTCGGTTATTGAAAAAGCTTCCACGAGAAAATCAAAAATATTATTTGTTGGCACCAAACGCGCCGCGAGCGACATCATTCGTGAATCAGCACAGCAATGCAATATGCCTTATGTGGATTACCGTTGGCTCGGTGGCATGCTCACCAATTACAAAACCATTCGTGGCTTAACCAAACATTTAAATGAACTTGAAGTCATGAGTAGCGATGGCACTTTCGATAAATTAACCAAAAAAGAAGTACTCACACTCAGACGTGAAATGACCAAACTGGAACGCAGTATTGGTGGTATTAAAAACATGGTTGGCTTACCTGATCTTATCTTTATTATCGATACCGGTCATGAACGCATTGCTGTCAATGAAGCCAATCGTTTAAGTATACCCGTTATTGGTATAGTCGATACCAACAATACACCCGAAGGAATTGATCATGTGGTTCCCGGTAATGATGATGGAATGCGCGCCATACGTTTGTATACAGAAAAAGTAGTGCAAACCATTTTAGCTGCGCAAGCCAGCCATGCCAAGGAAGAAGTAAAAGCACCAGCACCTGAGCAAGAAGCAATGGCATCAATACCGGCTGTACAAGCACAGCCAGCCGTGCCGCCAGCCAGTGCAGCAGAATAACAATTGATCAATATATATTGGTAGAAGGTAAAAGTAGAGATGGAAATTTCAGCAGCTCAAGTTAAATCACTGCGCGAAACAACCGGCGCCGGCATGATGGATTGTAAAAAAGCGTTGGTTGCCGCACAAGGTGATTTTGACGCCGCCATTAAATGGTTGGAAAAACAAGCATTAGTAACCGCCAGCAAAAAAGCAGCACGCGTTGCTGCTGAAGGGATGATCAGCAAAGCAATCAGTAAGGATGGCCATCAGGCTAGTTTGGTGGAAACCAATAGTGAAACAGACTTTGTTGGTCGTAGTGATGAATTTGTTGGTTTTGCTAACGCTGTCGCAGAATGTGTGTTAGCCAGCAAAACAAATGATATTGATGTATTAATGAACGCGCCTTATCAAAGCGATAACCTAAGCGTAGCGCAAAAATGCCAACAACTCATTGCAAAAATCGGCGAAAACATTGTAACCCGTCGATGTGTGTTCGTTGAATCCGCAGAAAACCTTGGTGTTTATGTGCATAACAATCGTATTGGTGTGATTGTTGATGTTAAAGGTGGTGACGCAGAATTGGCAAAAGGTTTAGCCATGCACATTGCTGCAGCCAACCCACTTTTTCTGAACGAAGCAGAAATTTCTGATTCAGTGCTGAGTGAACAAAAGCAATTGATCAAAACGAAATTGCAACAGACCAATAAACCAGCTGACATTATTGAACAAATGCTCAAGGAAGAATTAGAACAATATGTCAATCAAGTTTGTCTCGATCTTCAACAGTATATTCTCAATCCTGAGCAAACGGTTGCACAAGTACTCAATCAAGCTAAAGCGAGTGTCAAACGCTTTTATCGGCTTGAGTTAGGTGAAGGCATTGAAAAAAATCAAACAGACTTTGTCGCAGAAGTGATGGCGCAAGCACGAGGAGCATCTTAGGCATGGATAGTCGACCACAATTTCAAAGAGTCTTATTAAAATTAAGTGGCGAAGCTTTGATGGGATCATTGTCATTTGGCATCGATCCAGCAACGATTCAGCGCATGACGAATGAAGTGGTTGAGTTGGTACAATTAGGTGTACAAGTTGGCTTAGTGGTCGGTGGTGGTAATTTATTTCGTGGCACAGAATTATCAGAAGCTGGTCTCGGACGTATTACTGGTGACCATATGGGAATGCTTGGCACCATCATGAATGCACTGGCCTTAAGAGATATTATGGAACAACGCGGACTACAGACGCGCGTGATGTCAGCCATCCCAATGAGCGGCATTATTGATACTTATGATCGTCGTAAAGCAATGCATCATTTAAAACAAGGTCGTGTAGTTATCTTTTCTGGTGGTACCGGCAACCCATTGGTCACCACGGATTCAGCGGCAAGTTTGCGCTCCATAGAAGTTGAAGCCAATCTTTTAATTAAAGCCACCAATGTTGATGGTATTTACTCTGCCGATCCAAAGCGTTATCCGGATGCTGTGCTATACAAAAAATTGACCTATCAAGAAGCATTAGAAAAAGAACTCGGTGTGATGGACTTGGCTGCATTTTGTCAATGTCGTGATCACAATGTACTGTTACGCGTATTTAATATTAACAAAGCTGGTGCACTAAGACGAGTTGTTTTAGGTGAGGATGAAGGCACCCTCGTTACAAATTAATAAAAAGGAGCAATTTTATGACCACAAATGTTGAAAAAAATACTGAACAACGCATGCAGAAAGCCATTGAAGCCTTTAAATCCGAATTAAATAAATTACGTACAGGCCGCGCGCATCCCAGCTTGCTCGATAACGTTAAAGTTTCATATTATGGTAATGAAACACCATTGTCACAAATTGCAACCATTAATGTGGCTGATGCACGCACCTTGATGATTTCACCTTGGGAAAAATCAATGATTCCGGCCATCGAAAAAGCGATTATGTCCGCTGATTTGGGTTTAAACCCAGTGACCTCTGGCGATACCACCCGCGTTCCACTACCGGCATTAACCGAAGAACGTCGCAAAGAATTCATTAAACTGGTTAAAGCAGCTGCTGAACAAGCACGCGTGGGTTTACGTAATGTACGCCGCGATGCCAATAACGAATTGAAAGAATCATTGAAGAAAAAAGAAATTAGTGAAGATGATGAACGCCGGCAACAAGATCATATTCAAAAAACCACTGATAAATTTATTGCCGAAGTCGATAAACTAACCCAAGCCAAAGAACACGAATTGATGGAAGTTTAATTTCGATGCAAGAAAAAGCTGTTGTACTTATCTCCGGCGGATTAGATTCTGCAACAACTTTATTTTTAGCGCACAAACGGGGCTATGAATGTTATGCCTTAACCATTAATTATGGGCAACGCTCACAAGCCGAACTCAATGCGGCAAAAAAAGTTTGTCAGCAATCGAAAGTAAAAGAACACCGCATTGTGCATGTGGATTTAGAACAATTTGGTGGTTCAGCATTAACCGATCGCAATATTCACATGCCTGAAGGCCATGATCCAGATTGCATTCCATCAACCTATGTTCCAGCGCGCAACACAATCTTTTTATCAATGGCCATTAGTTATGCAGAAACCATTCAAGCACGTGATATCTTTTTTGGTGCACACATTTATGATTACTCCAATTATCCAGATTGCCGTCCAGAATACTTCGCTGCATTTACAAAAATGGCAGCACTTGCCACAAAAATAGGTATTGAAAATGGCGAAGAAACATAATCTCTATGTGATCGAAGATTTGGCACAAGCCATGGGAAGTGATTATACTTTTTCGGATGGAACGGTGAAGCGTGCCGGCACGATGGGAATCATTGGAAGCACCTCTTTCTTCCCGTCAAAAAAC
>CAYSGV010000206.1:0-5316 GCA_964430685.1 uncultured Gammaproteobacteria bacterium | reverse complement strand
CATGCCCATAATCAATTAGAAGGTATAACGATTATTGGTTATATTGGTAAACAGAAGAATTATGGCAATGTCCCAAGTGATAGTTTGCCAAAGAAAGAAGACATTCAAAAGAACCTGAAGGCATATTATCAATCAACAGACGCTTATATCCATCGTGTTTTTCAAAAATCGCAGCTTCCTATTTTGAAATGTTTTATTCATGTAGCGATTGTCGATAAAAAAGAACAAGGAGTTGATGAACAAAAACTTTTGCAACCTGAGAAAGAGAAAAAATTAGAAGCAAAAGAAACCTTTTTAAAACGTCAGCAATTGTATGCTAGTTATGAAAATATATATAAAACAAAACAAAAACGTTTAATAAAGCCAGAAGCCTTATTTGATCCTCAAGCACACCGAAAAGTGGTCAGACGCTTATTGATGGTTGGACGTGCTGGCATTGGCAAGACTATCTTAAGCCAATATTTAAGTTATCTATGGTCTTCACCTGAAAGAAAACTTTGGCAGGAGAAATTTGATTGGGTATTTAAACTAAAGCTGCGAAACTTAACGGCAAACAAGTATTCTAAAAACGTAAAATTAGTTGATGTTTTACTCAAAGAATGTTTCAATCTTGCAGAATTTACAGTCGAAAAAGAAAATGCTTTAAAACAAAGTATTGCTCATTTTATAGAAAAATCGCCTGAGCGAATTTTAATGATACTTGATGGTTATGATGAACTGAACCGTTCAGAATATAACCCGTGCATAAAAATTATTGAAGATGTTTTAATACATCAAAAATTTTATGTGTTAGTGTCTACAAGACCATTTACTGATATCCAAGAAAACAATTTTGATGATATCTTAGAATGTATTGGTTTTGCCGATGAAGATATTCCCCGTTTTATCCAGTTTGAAGAAGTCTGCTCAGAACCAGAAAAGCAAAATGAAATCCTAACATTTTTAAACCAAAGCCCTGCTGTTAAAAGTTTGATGCATGTGCCTTTAATGTTGGATATACTTTGTGGTTTTTGGGTAAGTGAGCTTTTTCAAAAACAAAATATGACGATGACAGCGCTTTATGAACATTTAATGCATCAGCTTTGGGGAAGTTATGGGAAAAATAGGGGGGGAGGTTTCTCTCGTAAGAAGCGAAGTTCAATTGAGCGAAAAACTAAAGGTTTCCTTGGCTTGTTAGCTTTTAATGGCATGGAAGATAATAAAATATTATTCGAACGACAAAGAGTTGAAAAAGCATTAAAAGAAATTTATCCAGGCAGAGGTGATTCAACGGTTGATGATTACCTGCAGCCTCTCCTAGATACGGGATTTCTGAATTCATCACAGAATTTACCACAAGAGAAAAGTTATTATTTTCCCCATTTAACTTTTCAAGAATTTTTTGCAGCTCAGTACATTGCGCAAGAGTTAAAGCATAACAATTCAGAAATAATCCAAATAATTCGACGAAAGAAATACTATCCTCGTTATGAAGTAATGTGGTGGTTTACAGCGGGGTTGTTGAAAGAGAAAACGCACCGTTTAAAAACTTTTTTCAATCTATTAGAAAAAGAACCTGCTGATGTAATAGGTTTATCAAGCACTTTGCTAGGGATACGCTGTTTGGAGGAAAGTGAGCTCAAAGCATCAAAAGTAGGTAAGCTACTCGGAAAATTAATTGATTGGATAAGTTATGAAATTAATAAAGAGTGCACTTTGTCCGATATAACACATTATTTAGACTTAAGCCCTAGAATATTCGCTCATAAAGATGTAAGTCAATATTATCAGAAGCTGTTGAGTGATGAGAGTACAAAGGTAGAAATAAGACAAACCACGGCGCACTTACTGCGTGAGCAAAAGAAGTTACCTGAGCCAATATTGAGCTACCTGGTTAATTTATTGCGAAATGAAAATGAGGAATGGGTGACAATTGCAACAAAGATCTTATGCGAGCAGGAGGTTGTACCGGATTCTATATTAAAGTTATTAATCAATTTATTTCAAGATGACAATTTGCTTGCCTGGGGGGCCGCAAAAAAAGTATTGAGCAAGCAAATAATGGTACCAGATTCCGTATTAAAATTATTAATTAATTTATTACCAAATGGTAACATATACGCCAGCAGTACTGCAATGACGGTGTTGGACAAGCAGAAAGTATTGCCGGAATGTGCGTTACAAACGCTGGCAGATTATTCATTGCAAGATAGCGATGAGGGAATTAGAAAATCTGCGGCGGAAATATTAGGTAAACAATTAGCATTGCCAGAAGGTAGATTAATAAAATTGGTTGCTTTGTTGGAAGATAATAATGATGAGATCAAAATTGCTTCAGCTGAAGCCTTAGGCAGACAACTGGCGCTGCCGGAGCCAATATTAAAATCACTGCTCGTTTTATTGCAAAACGAAGAGAGGATAATCAGATGCCTCGTAACAGAGGTATTGGGCAAACAAACAACATTGCCAGAATGCATATTAAAGTTGCTAAATGATTCATTGGGAGATAATAATAACGAGTTATTAAGAATCTCCTCTGTGGAAGTATTAGGTAAGCAAAGGGCCTTACCAGGTTGGATATTAAAATCGTTATCCGATTTGATTCGAAGTGCGCCGAGCTCAATAAGACATGCTGCAGCTATGGCATTGGGTAAACAGCTAGCTTTCCAAGAATGTGTATTTTCAATGCTGTCCGATTTATCCTCAAATACAGATGAAAATGTTAGAGTTGCTGTAGCAGAAGCATTAGGACGTCAACAGGCATTGACAGATTTGTCATTAAGACTGTTGGCCAAGTTATTAGAAGATAAAGACATGAGTGTTAAACGTGCTGCGATAGAAACATCAGGACAACAACAAGTGTTGCCAGAATGGATATTATCCTTATTAGTCAATTTATTAAATAGTAAAGAGGGTGACGTTAAAAACATTGTAGTGGAAGCTTTATGTCATCAACAAATGTTGCCAGAATGGGTGCTATCAACACTGGTTAATTTAGTTTCAACGGACGAGTTTGCCTTATTATCGGTAGCAGAAATCCTATGCCAGCAGCAAGAATTATCAGAACCGATATTAACATTGTTAAATAATTTTTTACATAGTAAGGACGAACGCCTTAGAATAGCTGCAGCAAAAGCATTAGCCAAGCAAACAGCTTTATTAGAACCAATATTAAAATCACTAGTTGATTTATTGCAAGCTACGAATTCTGTGATTAGTGTTATTGTAACAGATATATTATACAAACAGACAGAACTTCCAACGCCGATATTAATATCTCTGGTGAACATATTGCGAAGTAACGATGCGAGAGTTAGTGCTGCCGTAGCTAAGGTGCTGAGCAGGCAGCCAACGTTATCAGATTCAGTGTTAGAATCAATGAATAATTTATTGCAAGACGAGAATAAGGTTGTCAAAATCATAGCAGCAGAGACATTAAGCAATCAAACTAGATTACCAGAATCTACATTAAATTTATTGGGCATTTTATTGCAAGATAATGAGGTAGACGTCAAAAAAATCGGAATAGAGGTCTTAGGTAAACAAAAGAGGTTGCCGGAATGGGCCTTAAAGTCACTATGCGATTTAATCCAAAGTGATAATGATGATGGTGTTAAAGCATATGCTGCTGTTGCTCTATGCCAGCAGCCAGAGCAGTCAGAAACAGTCCTAGAATTGCTGTGGAAGTTCATAAAAAGAGAAAGATTTTACGGATCAAATTCAACAATAATAGTAATGGAGACATTAGGCAAAAAATTACATTTACCAATTGATATATTAGAAAAAATTTGTTCTTTTCTTATGCAAAATCCTATATCTCAGAACATGATCTATTTAGTCACTAAAGGCCTTCCTTTAGTTTATTTAGTCCAACAAATCTTTCAAAACAACCAACAAAAATATGAATGTCTTTATTACTTATTATCTTTAAAATGTATTAAAGAAAAAATAGCACTTTATTTTGATGATAGTAACTGTTTATTCATTAATGAGGAATCATCAAAATTAAATTTTGATAAAAGTACAAAAAACAATTTTATTAAAACTCTGCACCAAGCTAGTTATCGACTAACTGCAATTAACTCGTTCCAATTTGCATCAATATCAGCTTCCCCCATAGCACCTAGCAGCACTGCCCCAAAAGTTGCTTTATTTTCGCCAGCATCATCTCCTAATATCCATGGCGGTTATCCAAATTTACCAGCACCACCTACGCCAATAGCAAAGCATCATTAGAATAGAATAATCTTTTCTCATTCTTACGTGATCACTCCCTATCAGCATGCTTTACTCTTTTTTTGATGTTGCGCTCGATACTGGTGGTTTAGGTGGCTCTTTAGATGCCGTGCTTGGATTAGGTGAATCTAATGAAGGCTGCTACTCTGATACGGCTGAGATTTATCTCTGTTTCGCAATATATTTACTAATTCGGCCATCTTCTTTTCAGCATCTTCTTTATGTATGTCAGAATTATCTATAAAGTTAAAATCTGCGCCTATCACCTTCGCACCAATGATAAGCCCATCATTTATTGCGCCTTTTTCAACAACAACTGCCTTAATCGTTCCTATACCGGGATAGATGTCATTCCAAACAGCTTTCACAAGTTCTCGATATTGTTTACTTTTCTAATCAGAAATATTTTCAGAAAAATTAAAGTTTAACCCCTTTACTATTGGTTGATAAATAATCCCTTCTTTTGAATTTACCGCGCCCGTTTCTAATACTGCTGCAATAATGTTAACCGTATGCTTTTGTTTTTCATCTGCAGTCGCCGGAAATAAATCAAGTATCGTTTTGCCACTTTCATTTAACCATTCCGTCAGCCTTCTTCTAAAATACATAATATTCAGCTTGGGGTTAGTTAATACCAACATTACCACGCCTGAGGGTTTCGCTATTAACTGAAAACTTAGTAACATCTCTATAATATCTGTCGGCACTTTATTTTTTTGCCAACGTTCTCTCAATTGACCCTGAAATTCTTTTGTAGAATTAAGTAAATAACTGTAAAACGGGCTTAAAATAGTTTGTGTATCAAGCGAGAAATGTTTTAATGCAATAGAGCTATCAATACTGAATTGTTCATCTATATGGTGATGTGCTTCATAGTCTAATTTAAATAATTGCTTATTTTGTTCAACAAATGTCGTCGAAGCTATGCCGTACAAGTAATTATCTCAACTACTCATTTGCCGGCACTATTTAAATTTAATATGGCTTACTAGCGGCATAGATGGATTTACTTGTGCTGTGTTGACAGAATGCAGAGAACTTGATGTTCCCGTCTGTTGCATGAATCCTGAAAATAGTGTGAATGACTGCCTTTCAGTTGAT
>CAYSGV010000205.1:0-5335 GCA_964430685.1 uncultured Gammaproteobacteria bacterium | reverse complement strand
GAAGACTTACTTCCCTATTTAGCCAATGCAGAGGCAGAGAGGCTATACAGTGTTGAAGAGCTAGAGCAAGCAATTGCGGCAAAAGCAGATGCGAATAATAACTTCCATGCTGTTTATGCAATTATAATGCAGCAATATGAGCGGTTTAATCGTCACTATACGGTCGATATCGAAGCATTAATGTCTGCTCACCCTGGTTTACCTGTACTACCTCCTGAAGACGCAGCGATCATACAACCTAAATTGCGTCATGCGCATGCCACGGTTGCGCAGTCAATGATTGATCTGATTTTTGAGCAAGCAGCGCTTGCGCGTAAAAGAAATTTTCATAGCGATGCAGAGAAATTGCAAGCTATTGAAGAACAATTCCAAGCAGAATTTCTAAGCGGTCAAACACCCATTCCAAAAATGTTTGTGAACATGGAACATCCATTGATGACTCATGTTAAAAAAGGTGCTACGCCAGATAATGTACGTGAATTAACAGCGCAAGCACATGAAGATGCATTGATTGCATTGGAACGTATTCGCAAGTTAATGGGCCGATATCTTGACGAGTATTTTTATGCAAAACTGCAAGACCATTTGGGTCAAGCCAGTCAGATGAGTAAAGATATTAAAGTACCTGAAAGCGATAAAGAAATGCTTTTGCGCACAATGCTGCAAGATCAAGCAAAAATTATAAGAAGAGAATTAAAATATGCGGGCAATGTGACGCTCAAACAGAGAAGTTTACTCGGTGAAGATTTAATTAAAGCATTATTTGATCCAGAAGGTGGTAATAACATTATTCTAATGCATGAGTTGCCATTAAGACCACTCAGAAATAAAACGGTTATTACGCAACAGCCAAAAAAACTCTATCAATATAATGCTAATGGAGAAATGCTAGAAGTTCTTGACACCGATCAGCTTGAAGAAATATTGGCTGAATTCAACCAGGAGCAACTGTTAACCACACATCTAAGCGATGACGAACAAAAATCAATCAGTAGATTGTTTAGTGCTGAACAATTAACAAAATTGAATGCATCTATCCTTGCTCAAGGTGGTCACCAGCTTGAATATAATCCTTACGTTATGACCGAAATGTTTGCGCAAATGTTTCAGGAAAAGCAGGAAGATTATAATAAACTATTGGGTGTATGCCGAAGCGAATTAGTACCCGAAAAGCAGGATTATTGGTTTGAAAAAATTGGCCATAGAATTGCGCGTACTTGGCGTAGCGGTCAGAGGGAATACCACCAGTTAAGGGACATAGCTAATCGAGCTGAAGATATTCCTAGTTTTGACGATGACCCCGAAGCTTACATTAGCTATTTACGCACGTATCATTACTATGACGTATATTTAATGGCGGTACGAAATGCACTTGCTATAGAATATACAAACGAACAAGCAATATTGAATGATATTGCAAGACTTGAGCAAGAAAATAATCGTGAAGAAGATTGCGGTGATATTGTCAGTAGCCGGCATGGTTCTTTTGTTACAACTTGGGCAAAAATTCGTAAAAGATTAAAACCCAATGCATGGGAAAAATGGCTGAATCGATTGGGACATATATCTGGATGTTTATCAGCTCTTGCCAATGGTATTCTGGCGTATGCAGCTGCGCAAAAGCTATTCGAAGTGCAAGCAATTAAAGCACTGGGTGTTACCGCGGGCGTCCAATCTGGATTCTTTTGGATCATGGCGGTAATTGGATTTGCTTCTTCATTTGCATTAACCCGCTTAGCCGTAGCCAAATTCTTTAGAGGTTTGGGTACGGTAGTGAAAGAAGGTTCAGAAGATCTTACGTTTAGTAAACGTGGACTTTGGACAGCAGTTGTTGTCACGCTCTCTTTTCTTGCTGGTATCGGTTCATTATTTTTTATGTACCAGTCAGGTCTGATGGCTGCAGCGAACATGAATATCGGTGGTCCAGTGGTACAAGTGGGTATTTGGGTCTTAGCTGTGGCGACAGGTATTGCAACAGCTTGTTTGATGGGGATCATGACGCATCAAGAAGGTCATTATTTTGCACATCTTTTGCCAAAGGATGAATCTTTAAGCTGGAATAAATTAACCACCAGCAAAAAAATATGGTCAGGGTTTGCATTATTTTTAGCCGTTGCTTTAGCCGTTGGTACTGGTTTCACCGGCATTTTCGGCCTTTTAGATGCATCTGCTAAAAGTATCCTCATGGGATTTGGTATGGCTAGCGGTGCTATTCTACCGTTTGCTTTGATAGTGGGTATTGCGTACACAGTGGTGACATTTGGAACGTTTTACCGTCCCTTACAAGAAACTTTTGTCAAAGATGATCCCAAATGGAAATACTATGACGCCAGACAAAAATTTTGGTATGTGACTTCTAAAGCTTTTGATGCAGCGTCATCGATATTGCCAGCAGTTATATTTGGTTTGTGCATTATTCCTGCCGTTGGCATACCGCTTAGTTGGCCGTTATTTATTGGTGTGGCGTTCCTTGCTGTTGGCTGTTCGTTGATAAGCAGTTACATTGAAAAATCCAAATTAGCTGTTTCCGTGCACAATTCCAGTTTGGATATGACAAAAACAGGATTTGAGCTGAATGAACTAATTGCGTCAGACCCTGATCATGATCATGATCATGGGCATGATCACAACCATGCACCAGAGCATGCGGTGCGTGAGGTATATCAACAAATGCGTTATCTTCACCGTGATCTAGAAAGGCTGCCTCCGCGCGATCCAACTGGAAAACAAAAAGGGAAGATGGATGGAGAAGAAGGGCAATTTGTTAATGCAGGTGGAGATGATGTAATACCTCTACATTCACCAAGACGGTCTTCAGATGCGCCGCCCAGACGGCCTACGGATGCGCCGCCCAGATGGCCTACGGATGTGCCGCCCAGACGGCCTTCAGATGTGCCGCCTAGACGGCCTACTGGTTTAATGAACTTAAGTGGTCACCAATCGCCTACAAGTATGTCTGATGCGCTAAGAGATGCACAAAGAGATCCCAGTGCTCCGGCATTCAATTTAAGACAACCTGCTGGCGCAAGGCCGCCGTCTATTCCTCATTACGACAACTAATTACCACCACAACCATGTGGACTTGATAACACGCGCATTGAACCATGCGCGTGTTTGCGTTTGCAATCACATCCCTAATACAAACCTTTTTAATTTATGCTACGCTTAACACAGTTTTTTAAAATCGTTTTTGCGACCGTAGCCCGGCAATTGGGGATAATATATGCCTTGGTTTTTGCCCAAAAAGCTCAGTATAAGCAATTTGCCACGACAAATAGAGAAATGGATTGCAGCACTCGAAGCCGTAAATTTAATCGAAGTCAATGAACAAGGTGGCATCGAGAGAATTGACTTTTCTCCTGTAAATAGAAATCCTTTTGTACATGGCACACGCCGAACATTACAAGAATTAGCGGATTACGATTTTAGTGATCTTTTTCAGTTACTAAATCAATACTTAGTTCAATTGAGTCAAGATTATCCGGATTTGTTTCATGGACATTATTATCCGGAAAAATTTAGCAGCCTTTACCCTAATGCATCACAAATGCGGGCACTTGGAAAAATTCCAGTACATGAACGTAGACAAAAATTTACGACGCAACATCTGTTAACCGAAATCATCCATGCTTCTCTTGATATTTTAGTCTCTGGTTTAAATATTACTTTAGAAGAATATTATATCCGTGACCGTCAACACATCCAAAGTCTTGTACATAAACTCAGAACAATTGATCAAAATCATAACAGTAAAAAGCGCATGTTGAACAAGCTGGAAAATGCCTGCAAACAGAATAATGCTGAGTATTTACAACATTTACATACATTGGTGTCTGGTAGTGCACAAAATTTTATTGCATCGGTAAGCAGTTATCTTGGTGATCGAGCAGATGATATCGCACAACGAATTAAAGCATTACCCGATGCTGACCAAGCACTTGGTGAATGCGCGCGTGCCAGTACCTGGGAAGATTTAAAATTAAACGAAGATAAATTAGCTGCGATTGAAGCGCTGCTCTTGCGACGAAGAATTGATTTAGATGCGCCACCACTGCGCGAATTATATGATTACATATTGTTGCGCACGGAATTTGGTGGACAAAGTTTTGGACCAGATCGTCCGAAGGCCGAAGATGAAGCGGTTGAAAAATACAGTAAAGATCCAGCCAAACAGGAAGCACTTAGACAGTATGTAAAAAAATTAGATGAATGTTGTGGACATTTACATTGTTGTCGCGCACTCACTTATCAAGCTTTGATGGCATATTTAAATTATAAACGCCCAGTCGCTGCGGAAACGGCTGAGACTAGACGTATTAAAGAACAAATGGTTACTAAGGTTTATGCAGGTGCATCGATCGCGGTCATCGCATTGAAATTATTACCGCAAACACTTGCTGAATTAGAGAAGATAAGTCAAAAGTTGTTCCCCGATGTTGTGTCAGCATATCGATTTACGCCTTCTATATTGAGCAAAAAATCTGTACAGAGACTTACCTCTGTACAGCAAATGCCATCTGCTGCAGTGATTGAAATTGCAGATACGGCGTTGCGAATTAATGGCAAAACATATTTTTTTAGAAAAAAACACAATAGCCATGCTGACAGGATGAGACAAATTGAATTTATCATGACGCGTAATCATAACATCCCTAGCGTAGACCGTGAGGCATTATTAAATCAATTGGGTCAAAACAATCCAGATGGATTATTGCTTGCACCGCTTAACTTTGTTTGTCGCAGTGGATTTTGTGTGCAGAATGCCGAAATTAAAAATATTGATATTAAATATGACAGCATTACCGGCGCATTCGAATTACGTATTCGTAGCCAAGTTAAAAAATATATATCGCCGCGCAATTTAAATATCACTCACACAATGGGTGATGGTAGGAAACCACTCGTGACTGTGGATGTAAGCTATACAATATCAAAACCCGATAAACAATCAGCACAACGTGAAACGAAGCTTAATCATTTAGATGTATATGTTCAGGATCAAATATTAAATGAGAGGTTTGCGATTATTCCAGGGACATGGGCACGATTTACTAATTATTTTAAAACAAATCCTTTGAGCACAACAATTGCTTATTTGGCTTCATTTTTTGTGGGTAGTGGTATTGTCGGTGGTGGTTTAGCTTTGCTTACTTTTGTTTTTTCACTCGTCATCTTTCCTGAATTTACAGTGCCGTTCATCATTGCTGCTGGCATAGCTGGGGGTTTATTGGGTAGTGGTCTTTTCGGTACAAGCATTACAGCTTGGCGTGCAAATCAGAATATTATACCAACACTGCCTGCGCTAGGTGAATTTTCTACTATAGAACAAGCGGAT
>CAYSGV010000204.1:0-5343 GCA_964430685.1 uncultured Gammaproteobacteria bacterium | reverse complement strand
GCTACTTCAGGATAAAAGCTCACCGGCACAATGTTTCTACCAAATTAAATTGCTACTCTGGCAAGCTATGTATGAAAATTATCAAGAAAAAGGTGCCTTAGCGGAACAAAAGCGCAGCTATATTCAAGTATTACTCGAAGCTTGCCGTTGGCGTACCCTCACTGATGTAGATAATATATGCAAAGATCTAAATAACATATTGAAAGCGGATGACAAAAAAAAGTTTTATGATGATAATCTGACACCATTGCGCAACAATATCTTAAAAGCAATCGTCCCATTTAAACTTGCACAGCAGAAAAATAAACCTGCTGTTGCACTTGCGCCAAATCCTAAAACACTCGCGCCAGCACCGTGATGATTTCTCGTGAGTGACACAATGCCCAAACGTAAAAAGGTATAGTTGAAAATACACATTTAAATTCATTTAAACCCCGTTAATTTTGATGAAAATTTATATAGTATATCCTTTGCTTAAACCACCTATTAATAATTTACAATATTATTCGGAACACCAAATACAGATTTAATAGCGAGGCCTGCTATAGGGTAAACCATTAAATAGATTTTGTTTCTGCTTCCGCTTCTCATTTTTATTTGGGTGCATTGGCCACACAATAGTTATCGTAAGTTGTACTTTCTCTTTCTGCTTGATTATCTGCGTCAATAATCGCTCGCTAATAGCCCTAATCCGCACTTAACAGCACGGTGTTTGTTTTTAACATAATCAAAATACATATTATAAAACACTCGTATATACAAATAATTTACCTAAAAGCAATGCCTCAAAAACTGGCAATCTAAAGTATCACTGTAATTAGTTTAATCACATATGATTAATATTAATTAGAGAATGTAAATGTGATGTATTTAGCAAATGAATTAAATATTTAAATGATTTATAAAAATAATGTTAGTTTTTGCTCGACAATTCAATTAGCTAATGTAATTAATCGCATTGAAATCCTAGAGTTAGTTGACAGTTTTCTTGCGCTTACCTAAGCTTAAATTGCTAAAACAAAAACACAAAAAGAGGGAATACTATATGGAAAATACAAACGAAATATCTGTTTTGGAGAATAAGGTAAAAGATTTAGCAGAAGATATATTAACACAAAACATTGATCTAATGGTCAATCCGCCCGCTGAGGAATCTTATCAAAAAACTATGGCACCTGTTTTATATGGCAAAGAAGATGAGCTGGAAAACAAAATATGCGTGCTTAATATTGAGATAGAACGATTGTCAACAAGGATAGCTATTGCTGAACAAACTAAAAAAGAAGAAATATCAAACTTACAAACAAGCTTAGAAATGTTGTTAGAGGAACGTAATGAAAGTTTGTTTTTAAAGCAAGAGCAAATTGATTTAATGACTAAATTCACTCCAGAAATTAGAGCTTTCTACCAACATCTATTTCTAAAATTAAGTCATACTTTTTTGGCAATTGCGGTATTAAATAGTGGTTTAGTTGTCATGAGCGGCAGTAAGTGGCAACGATTAACCAAAGGCATTACCCTCGCAGGTTCTTTTATTCCTACGCCATTTGTAAGCCCAGCAATTTCTTTGGTAATGGAAGGTATTAACATTGCCATTGATGTACATCGCCAGAAAAAAATAGAAAGAGTAGCGACTCGTCATATGCTTAATATGTTTTGTATTGAGAGATTTTGTGAGCGTGTAGCGAGGAGATTAGCTAGCTGTGCGGTTGGATGCAGTGGTTTCAATCAATTATCTGTTAAAGGCGCAATTACACTTTCAGAATACGGCGTAAAAGATGTATTAGACCAACTTAAACACAGCAGAGATGATAAAATTGAATTAGGGCAAGAAAACTTAATTAAGATGATTCTATCTTGTAACCATACTGGTCGTGATCTAGAAACTAAAGTGATTGGTCATGGCCATCATCATGTAGCACCACAAGAAATTTTTCAAGAAATTGGTGTTATATCACTAAGGACCCAACCACAACCCATATCTGGGCCTACGAATAAGGCTTTATTATCTTTAACGCAATCTAACATTCCTGCCTCGTCTCAATTATCGTCTGTTTCTTCTTTGGCTGAAACGAGCGAATTAAGAAGGGAAATTGCCGATCTTAAACTAGAAGTTGCTTATTTAAAACAACAAGTAACCGCTTTAAATTCAGATATGGCCAGAGTAATGGCCGTAATCAATGACAGTACGTCTACTCAGGTAAACAGGGCAGGCCCTACGTTTTTTCCACAAAGTAAGTAAATAAATTTGGTCTGTTAGTCACATAGAATCTTATCGCTATTTCTTAAAAAAAATAGGAGGGTAGTATGGCTTTTACTAATTCTGACAAGGAGTTTATTGATGCAATAAAGGCAAGAAATTTATCTGCTATAAAGGCTGCATTGGTAACCACAGCTAATGTAAATGCTGAAGATGGATTTGTCACACCACTATGGGTCGCTGTAGAATCTGCTTTAACTGCCGACAGCGATAATGAGAAACTTGACTCATTAGCCATACTTAAACTGCTTATCGATGAAGATGCAGATATTAATAGAACGAATATATATTTCCAATCAGTAATAGAAAGAGTTTCAAATAAAATAAATGAAAGCGCTGACCCAGAATATCTAAGCCAAATACTTAAGCTTTTAATTGAGAATAGAAGCACCATTTCAACTAATAGATTAAATAAACTATTTGAGTTTTGTATCCGCCAAAATGATGCACGACAAACTGTCGATATCTATGATATCAATCCTGATATTCTTGATTATGGGGTCAGTCAATTAACTAGAATAAATATAAATAAATTAATTGCTGAAAACCAAAACTTCTATCGTTTGATTGCTCAGCTTTTTAATATGAAAGCGTTTAGACCTAAAGTACCAGAGCAGTCTAAAAACATCGATGACATCTATAAGGATGGTGATTGGGTTCAACTTGAAGGATGGCGACAACATGAATTCTTGGCATTGCGTATACGTGCTTTAATTGAATACTATTTAAGAATTTGTATAAACGAAGTTCCCGCGCCAAAACTTGATGAGAATCTAACTCCTGAAGCCAATGTTATTTTATGTCTTGAATTATTGCAAAAAGAAATTATAACGATTACCGAAACCTTAATGACCAGTCTTGATGTACAAGCAATAGAAAAATTTGATAAACAAAAAAATGAACTCAGAATGGCATTGGTTAATAATATATATGGAAAAATTAAAAAATTAGATATTGGCAATGAATACCAATTAGCTTGCGGATGGGATATACATGCCATTTACATAAGCTTTATAATGGATAAAGATAAAATCATAAGAAGAATTGATAATGCATTTTTAGGTGAAATAAGCAAAATCAAAAATGCTCCTCCACCAGAGGTTTTATTTCATAAAGTAGAATTAAGCCAGGATAAAACGCCAAGAATTCTACCATATTATCCAATTCAACTAACAAAGACTGATACTGATAGCCTAAAAGGATACATACATGAAGTTATTTCTGTAATGAAAGCAAAAAAAAATATAGCGTTTAAAAAAATATACGGGTTACTTCCTGTTGCAGATAGCTCAAACTATGACCAATTACAGCCAGTTAAAATTCAATTGATTGCAAACTGCCCAGTTAAAAGTCATCAAATTGGATTAAGAGCCCGGCAAGTAAGACAATCAAAATATGAGAGCTATAAAGACAAATGTGTTCTTTATAAGAATATCAGAGGACGTGAGAAAGAGCAGGCAATACATTATAAACGCTCAATGCCTGGCATAGACTTAAAAATATATACACAACTCTGGCTAAATATGCTAACCAATCGTAATGAAACGAGCACTTTTTATCTAAGGCATTATATTAGTAATAGTTTAAAACTAGGTTACAATAATCGTGCTTATGTTCGTAAACTATCAGGGTCATATATTAATCATATCAGAGAGCAGCTACACATAAGTAAAAGTTTCATCCCACTTCGGCTCATTGATAGAAGTTCTAACTTAGAACGAATGAAATACAATGAACAAGGTTCAGATATAATTGTTGATATTAAAAAAACCATTAGTGAAGCATCTAAGCAAATAATTATCCTTGGTACTTCCGGTAACGGCAAATCCACACTGTTATCCTATATTGTACAACAATGGGTGGAGAATGCTGATTGGATTCAGAATAAATGTGATTGGGTATTCTATATTGATGCAGCAAACTTCTTAGGGGAGCAATATAATCAAAATACTAACTATACTTTAGAAGATATTATCGCGCGTGAATGCTTTGGCAAAAAGCTCTCCAATCTAGAATTAAAAATAATACGTGAACTGATCAATGGCCAAACACAAGAAAAAAATAAAATTCTGTGGGTGATTGATGGTTTAGAAAGTATTTATGGAAAATCGCTACCTGGTAATTTATCTTATATATGTGAAGCATTATCTAAAAAATCAAACGCTATTATTACATATCAATACTTACCAATCGACCTAACACATCCATTTATTTGTGTGGAAACACAAGGCTTCAATGATTTTGGCATCTATACATACATCAAGAGATATTTTAATAGCCTAAACAATCAAAATCATAAACAAGAAGAACAATGCCAAAAGCTAATTAACTATATTACCGATGAAAGCAAACAATTAATAGAGTTTACGCGCAATCCTTTAAACCTTGAATTAATTTGCACGATGCACGAAGAAATAGTCGAAAATTCTATTGTTTTAAATGAAACTCAATTAACAGTTAAAATGTTATTTTGGTTCTTGCGTAATTTTGCAATTGGCATCGAACGTATAGAGAGAGATAAGTTAGGCGATATCTTTAATATTGAATCGCGCTACCGGAATTTATTAGACCTGCTAAGCTACTTAGCTTTTCATGCTTTGGCTTCAGATACGACCCAAATTTCACCTAAAATGATTACCGATTGCAAAAATACTATTTTCAAAGATGTCACTTCTGATGATTGGTTTAATCTAATCACGCAAATGAAGAAAATTGGCTTATTGAACAAGGTTAATAAAAATTACGAGACCAGTGATTTTTATGATGCAAATTATACCTTCATAAATAAACGATTTCAAGAGTTACTTGCTGCACGCTATATTACCTATTCTATAACTTATCCTTTACGCAACAAAAATCTAATGCATGTAAAAGATATACTTAATAGCCATAAATATAATATGCAATTTCTTAATGTATGGCCATTTGTGGCAGGTATCTTAACTGCTCAACCTAAAATTACCCCAGATTTTCTGAAAATGTTTTTGGCTTCTCATGTTGATCAATTTGGCATATATGAATCTTGCCTATTAATGCGTTGCCTTGAAGAATGTTATGACGTAACCACAAAAGAGCAACGAAAA
>CAYSGV010000203.1:0-5363 GCA_964430685.1 uncultured Gammaproteobacteria bacterium | reverse complement strand
GATGCGGTAATGCGTCACGGCCGGCTTACCTGCATCGGCCACAGTCATCTTTTGACGTTGTCTGTTATGACGGCCAATGGGTGCTTGCACGGTTCCCCCCGAAATCAACTGGCCGTGTACCAAAGCCATATATTCTCTTTGTATGTGTCGTTGCGCCATTTCTTTTACAAAGTGGGTATGGGCAGACAAGGTGCGTGCAACCAATAAAAGCCCAGTCGTATCTTTATCTAAGCGATGTACAATACCTGCACGGGGTAAGTCTGCGAGTTCCGGATATCGATGAATCAAGCCATTAACAAGCGTAGATTCAAAATGACCAGCGGCAGGGTGTACCACTAATCCCATTGGTTTATTGACAATAATAAACTCAGGATCCTCTGCGATGACTTCAAATGCAATTGGTTGGCCTTGCCAATTGGGTTGGGGTGGGGCAGGGGCAGAAATTTTAATTTGTTCACCACCTTGAATAGTGGCGCTGGGTTGTGTGATGATTCGCTCATTAACTTGCACGTACTGATTCATAACCCAGTATTTGAGACGTTCACGAGAATGTTCTGGGAATAGCTGAGCCAGCACTCGGTCCAAGCGCATTTTGTTATATTCTGGGGGTACTGAACCTGTGAGTTGGACTGTATTTTCTGTTGGCTGGGAAAGGGGGCCATTGCATCTGGGCACCTGATCAGATAATTTTACTGAGACCATAATTCAAACCGTTTGTATTAAAGGACGATATTAAAGAGTAACGATAATGAAGCAAAAAATAAAATATTTGATTTTTCTGGTCCTTTCCGTTTCTTTGTTTACGGCATGCAATAAAAATACTCCGGATACTTATGCGCAATTTGAAGGTAAAGATCCGCAGAAATTATTTATTGAAGGTGAACAACAAATGATTGATGGGCATTATACAGATGCCATCAAAACATTTGATGCTATTGAAGCACTATATCCTTTTTCAGCGAGTGCCGAACAAGCCAAACTAGAAACGATCTATGCCAATTACAAACGTGATGACATGCCGGCAACCATTACTTCGGCCAAACAATATTTACATATCTATCCAACTAGCAAACACGCTGATTATGCGCTTTACATGAAAGGATTAGCACAATTTGAAACCAGCCATGGCATTTTGTCGCAATTTTTACCGATCAATGTCAACGAGCGCGACTTAACCAATGAACGACATGCCTTTGATGATTTCAATGAATTACTTGCGCGTTACCCAAATAGTCCTTATGCGCCGGATGTACGCAGTCGCATGATCTATCTGCGCAATATATTAGCCAGACAAGAAATAGCTGTTGCTGATTATTATATGCGTCGTGAAGCTTATGTGGCAGCAGCCAATCGCGCGAATTATGTGATCAATCACTTTGATCAATCACCTGAGGTTGTTGATGCATTAGTTATTTTAGTTAGAGCCTATCATAAATTAGGCATGCCTGAATTATCTAAGCAATCAATGGATGTGCTCGTCGCTAATTACCCTGAATTGCCACAAACACAAGCGTTGTTGAAGAAGAAAAAGAAGTAGTGAAAGTTTTTCCGGTAAACGCATATGACATCATGTATGTACCAACAGCTAGGCTAAATCAATAGACCTGTATAACTACTATTCGAGGATGCTACGATGCACAAAGAACGTGAATTATCGACACGCCTAAAAGCATATGTTGTATTAGCAATGCAAGAAATTGAAAGAAGCCGTCAACAAGGCCATTTGATTTACATCACCGATTACTATCGAAAATTTACCAACGAAGCCGAATTAATTGCCGATTTTAAGAAGCTAACGGGTCGTTCGGCAACGTTTGATGATATTGATCGTGGCTTTACCACATCGCCATGCTTTGAACAAATAATGCGGATTAAAAAATGGAATATAATGCGAGAGCCCGCGTATGTATTTAATCTTAAACCTGGCATGAAAGCATCCCTTGCATTAGAGGATCTCTTAACAAAAAGCACGACAACCATTGATTGTCATTTAGCGACATTAATTGCAACTTATATGGTCATTCGTAAATATTTAATTGATATATGTGGCGAAGCCGTAGGCAATGAACGATTTGATCTATTATTTAGTGGTGGTAATCGTCGAATGGCATTGCATACATACGATGCAATGAATAACATAGGTAATCCTCTTTCCAGATGCTTAACGCCCATACAATTACTAAGTTTCTTTTTTACCAAACGTGCTGAAACTGCCATCAGAGAGAATTCAGCTGCACGAGACAAGGCATTAAATGCCAGTGATATTGTTTTCTTTAGCAATCATCCTCAATACGTTGAAAATAACATTTTCGGTATAGATGGTGGCTTTTTTACACTAAACGTTGCACCTGACCAATTCATGTGTTTTGGTTTAGGGGAACATCCTTTAAATGAGGGACAAATCTGTCAACATTTAGACACTGCCTACCAAGCAAAGCCATTGCATGTACAATTGCCTTGGTTAGCTAATGCTGCGATGTTAGCCACTTTGGACTTTAAATTAGGCAAAATGAAAACAAAAGAATATAGTTGCCCAGATCGATTTGGTTATATATCCGAAAGTACTCGTTCATTGAATTGCCTCAAAATAGAACAGCTGACCTCTGAGAGCGGATTCACATCCATCCTGCGTGAATTGGATGACTGTTGTCTAGTGTATGAGCTAAAACAACGTTCGGTATTGATCGTGAACTTTCGCGGTCAATTAGAATTTGATGAAATTGCTGTACTAAAAGAAATCATCGCTTGCTGTAACCTAAGACTGCAAACAGTTGCCAATCCAGATGTTCGCAAAGAAATTAATTTTGAATTAAATATGGCGAAGAAAAATTTAGCTTTCTGCTTAGTAGCTAAACAAAAATTATCAGAGGCAGCCACAATCTATCATGAAGCCTATCTTGGTTTTAATGAATTGAATGAAGAGAGTTTGATGCTGTTTTGTTTATATGAAAGTTACATGTGTGATGGCAGCAGTAAGGCATGGAATAAACAATCTGCACAAGCGCTTGCTTCATTCGAACAAGCTTATGTAGTTGCGATACAATTAAATAATGCTGAATGCATTTTACGAAGTAACAAATTTATTGAATATGCTCGTAAAGAACTGAGTGCCAAACCACTTAGCGCTGTACCGGCAGCAGCACCGATGCAGAAGGCAGTGAGCGGAACTCCAGCAATAACCCCGGTGCAGAAGTCCGTGCATGCCAGACCAGCTTCACCACGCCGTGCTCAGCTTTGGGATGCCACACAACGCGTCTTTAAATATA
This sequence comes from uncultured Gammaproteobacteria bacterium, assembly GCA_964430685.1. Taxonomy (GTDB): domain Bacteria; phylum Pseudomonadota; class Gammaproteobacteria; order CAYSGV01; family CAYSGV01; genus CAYSGV01. The sequence goes on along the minus strand of CAYSGV010000203.1, from coordinate 2,097 downwards.
ATGAATCTACCTCACAATTCTGGCTAACCATCAATAGTGAAGCCGAAGCAAATTCGATTGTCAAACTATTGAAAAAAACCGACATGGGTAAAACCGCTCACAGTGGTAAAATAGCTGGCAAAGATAAACAATTAATTACTGTTGCTGCATCTTCATTTAAAAGATAATTTCGACCGATTACATAGATGCTGGCAGAGTCGTTGATATGCTTGGTTCAGCTGGTTGAATCACAAGATTGTTTACTGTGTATGTATCAATTTGTTCTCTTAATTCCAGCTCATATCGCTTTTCCATGTCTAGAACCTGATCAGCTGTAAGCGCCATGCGCTGTTTTAATTTTTGACCACAATAAGTGTAAATATGACTGCTTAACTCGCGTAAAACTTTTTGAACGAATAGTTCACGATCTATAATAGTTTTCGGCAAGAATTTATTAAAAATTTCGTTGAGCAGGCGTTCCCTGGCTATTTTAGTTTGCGCAATCACAATTTCATAGCGCGTCACTTGATAATACTCTGTGGTGAACCGCAAATCTGATGATGAAATCTCTGATAATGTTTGCATGCCGTTTTTGATCAGTCGCTCGTGATAGCAACGTGTCAATTCTAAATCCCGCAGCGCGTATATTCGCTCGATAAAATAAAAATAATCTTGTAGTTGCTCTGCGTCTTTATCGAAATTGGGGTAATCGGCTTTAGCAACTCCATGTTTCGCCAACAATTCATCAAGTGACTTGGCATCAGGATAGCAATATTCACCTAAGCGCACATCCACTTTTTGCACTTTCCCCTTATATTCCCGATATGGTAATTGTGCAAAATCTTCAATATTGCAACGTGTGTCCTTGGGGGCGCGTTTCAAGCCATTTTTGAGCGCAGCAATCTTATAACCACACATCAAACGAACACCATAAACTGGAAAAAATCCTTCTTCTGGTGGATGCGCATCCAGTATTTCCAAATAAAAAGGCTGACGAAGCTTGATCGCTGACGCTTCAAAACAAATAATTTGCGGCGCGTTTTCAACCGGATCTAAAAAGCGTTGAGTGAAATCTGCATCAATCAATTGTGTTAACGTTACTTTATTAATATGGCTGGCTTTTGGTGCACTCAGTACTTGCTTCACAATGGCGGGATTTTTGATTTCGCCAAATAACAGAAGAAATGCATTGTATCGCAAAGCCAAATAATAGTTATTCGAATAAACGGTTGGTTGAATTTGCATTTCTCCGGTTTGCCGATTAAATGAAAAATTGATAGGACCCATCATATAGCCATTGGTTGCTTGGATCATACCAATACCGCCGCGCACCTCTGCTCTTACTTCAGGTGGTTTAAATACACTTTTGGTGAGTCTTTCTAATTCTTGGCACTTTGCATCAATATCTGGCCTGTTGATGAACGCCCTAACACCATTTCGATTGTTTTTTGTGTCGCCGCGGAATAAATGTGGGGTTGAGATCAATGGATTAAATTTATAGATTGCTACACGTCGTTCCCGATATATTTCTTCCAACAATGCATCAACTTCTTTATCCATTAAGAGCAATTGATATAGAGTTGATTTATCTTCTCTATCTAATGGCTCAATCAATTCTGCAAACTGCTTAATAAGGATCCCAGCAAAACATTCAGCTTTATTTCTGATCACGGCAGCAAGTTGATATTCATTAAACCATTCGCGTCTTTGTGCTGCTAACTCTGCTAATCGCTCCGCATCCGAAAAAATACTAATGGTTTGGATGGCGCTAACTTCCTGATCAGTCCATTTTTTGTTGGCAACATAAGTGATGGCTTGTGGTTGATCACGTACCGTTACTTCCATCCACATATTTTGCAAATCAGCACGCTTACGAAAATCATAGTAAAGGCAGAATATATCAGTGGCCTGACTCAAAATGGCTTGCCGGTGTGCCCCGGTTAATGTTTGTCCATCCAATGAACCTAATTCACGCACGGTACATACACTCACCGTTTTATCCAACAATTGGCTAAGTTGCCAAGCAAGTTCGTAAGTGCGTGTATCCAGGGTTGAAGTGCGTTGATCGTCAAGCAATAAATTAATCTCATCCGGCTGGAGCAACGGTAGCAAGTAAAG
>CAYSGV010000202.1:0-5372 GCA_964430685.1 uncultured Gammaproteobacteria bacterium | reverse complement strand
TCAAAAAAAATAAAAAATATCGCGGTGTCATCATCCGCTCAGGTAAACCAGGCGGTATTGCTGGCGCTGATATTACAGAATTTACTAAATTTGATACGACAGAAGACGCAGTCGCTTTTATTAAAACTGGGCAAAACGTATTTAACTTACTAGCTGAAATTAGCATTCCAACAGTCGCACTGATTCAAGGTTATTGGCTTGGCGGCGGTTGTGAATTCGCATTAGCTTGCCGTTACCGTATTGCTGAAGAACATGAAAAAACACAAATTGGTTTACCTGAAATTCAATTGGGTATTCAGCCGGGTTGGGGCGGATCGGTGCGTTTACCTAAATTAATTGGTGTCTTAAATGCAATGTCTATTATTTTGCCAGGTAAATCCGTTGATGCACGAACGGCGGCAAAAATTCATTTAGTAGATGTTTCCGTACCAACGAGACATCTTGAAGATGCTGCAGTTCAATATGTGTTGACGCAACCCAAACCGCAAGAAGCTAGTTTTTGGCAAAATATATTATCAGAAAAGTTTTTGCGCCCAGTCGTGGGACAATTTTTAACACGTGAATTACAAAAGAAGCACGTGAACAAAGATCATTATCCTGCACCTTATGCGGTCATTAAAAATTGGGTTGAGGTGGAGGATTATTCAGAGAAAGCTTATGCACGTGAATTACAATCTATTGCGGAATTAATATCAACACCAACGGCTGTTGCATTAACCCATTTATTCTTTTTGCGTGAACGTCTGAAAAACTATGGCAAATTGAGCAAATCAACTGTTGCTCATGTACACGTTGTTGGTGCTGGTGTTATGGGCGGAGATATTGCTGCTTGGTGCGCATTGCGTGGCTTAAAAGTCACATTGCAAGATACCCGTGATCAAGCCATAGCAGATACATTTAAACGCGCGCATGCATTATTTAAAAAACGGTTAAAAACAACACGTGAAGTGACTAATGCCATTGACCGTTTAATTCCTGATAAAAACGGTAATTTCGTAGTGCATGCGGATATTGTTATCGAAGCAATTTTTGAAAATTTAACTGCGAAGCAAAATTTGTTTAAAGAACTGGAACAAAAAGTCAAACCAGAAACCATATTGGCTACGAATACATCAAGTATTCCTTTGCATGATATCAGTCAAGCACTCACACAACCTAGCCGTTTGGTTGGTATTCACTTTTTTAATCCAGTAGCAAAAATGATGCTGGTGGAAGTTGTGGCAAATGGTAATACCGATAGCGAGGTTATAAAGCTTGCACAAGCGTTTGTAGGTAAAATTGGTATGTTACCTTTACCAGTGGCCAGCCATCCAGGATTTTTAGTCAATCGAATTTTGATGCCGTATATGGTCGAAGCCATGATGCTTTATTCAGAAGGTATACCCGGTCAATTAATTGATCGTGCCGCGGATTCATTTGGCATGCCTTTGGGCCCCATCGAATTAGCAGACCGAGTGGGTTTAGATATTTGCCTTGCCGTTGCAGATATTTTGGTAAGTGATAAATCAATGATTCCCAATTTCTTAAAGGATAAAGTGAAAAATGGTGAGCTGGGTGCTAAAACTGGCAAAGGATTCTACCAATATAAAGAAGGGAAGTTACAGAAAACACCTTTGGTTAATGCACAGCAAGGCACAAAAATGGATGCGCAAGACATCGTTGATCGGTTAATATACCGCATGTTGCTCGAAGCCGCATATTGTTTAAAAGATAAAGTGGTTGAAGACGCGAATTTAGTGGATGCTGGACTGGTATTTGGTGCTGGTTTTGCGCCATTTCGTGGTGGGTTGATGACTTATGCGAAAAGTATCGGTCCACAGCAATTAACAGAACGTTTTCAATATCTCGCTACTCAATATGGTGAACGGTTTAATAATAAAATTGAATGGAGTAAATTGCTTGCAGACTAAAAAATTATTACAGATTTGGCTTTTGGCTTTATTTTTTGTTCCAATTAGCGCATGGAGTATGCTGTACGAACACAATAATTCAGATAATGATGTAATTGGCGCGTTACAAGCAAAAACAGTATGGGCTGGTAATACACTAGATAAAATTGCGATTCGCTATAATGTTGGCTTTTACGAATTAGTTGAAGCAAATCCACATGTTGATCCGGATAATTTGCGTCGTGGTGAAGTTATTCGTATTCCCACGCAATTTATTTTGCCAAATGTCAAACGTGAAGGCATAGTTATTAACATTGCCGAAATGCGCTTATATTATTTTCCAGCCAATAGTAAAGAAGTATTTAGTGAGCCGATTGGTATTGGTCGCCAAGGTTGGACAACCCCCGTTTCAGAAAGTGAAATTATTGATAAAGAAGTTAACCCGACTTGGCATATACCCATAAGCATTCGAAAGGCTGCAGCAAAAGATGGTTATAATTATCCTGCTGAAATTCCACCGGGGCCTTATAATCCTTTAGGAAAACATTCCTTGCGATTGAGTTTGCATGGCTATTTAATTCATGGTACCAATGATCCGCCTGGAGTAGGGAGACGTTCCAGTGCAGGTTGTATTCGCATGTACCCACGCGGTGCAGAATATCTCTATAATGAAGTAGCTTTGGGCACGCCGGTGCGAATTATTAATGAACCGTTTAAAATTGGTTTTCAAAATAATGAAGTATATTTAGAGGTGCATAAACCCTTGCAAGAAGATAAGATTGATTTAGCACGCAATCCTGAACCAATTATTAACAAGATTAAAGAGATTGCTCGAAAAACGCCAATGCGAGTTAATTGGCGACTTGTTCACGAAGCTGCTCAAGATCAATGGGGTATTCCTATACTGATTGGGCATAAAGCGTTGCTGTAAGCAGATATAAATGTTTCGCCGTATATGGCTTGAAATATCATGTTTATTCTTAATTATTGAAATGATATCTTTTTCCTTGTCAATGCGAGGGCGTGTACCCACGAATCATATCGCTTGAAAATCGATTGCGCCCGTGGCAACCTCCTAAATCGTACTACGTATGGGGAGATTGCCACGGGCAGTACTGATAAAATGTAATTTTAATTCATTGGTAGAACGCCCTCGCAATGACAAAGAAAGAGAGATTCATTGTTTAAATATAAAATAATAATACGTAGGCATTCTTTTAATAACTAAATTTGGCAAAAATATGAAGATAAAAAAATTAACGCGGCTTTGCTTATTCATTGCACTATTATTACCCTTGCAAGCATGGTCCACTGTATTTCAGTACAATCCTGCTAGTGATGTTATTGGTCAGTTGCAAACCTTTGTGGCACAACCCGGTGATAGTATTGATAAATATTCACGTCAATACAATGTTGGTTATTATGAAATTATTGAAGCCAATTCTTATCTGCGTAAGAGAAAATTACATATTGGTGACAAAGTTACCATACCCTCACAATATATTTTACCTGACGCTGTAAAGAAAGGTATCGTCATTAACTTAGCTGAATTGCGATTATACTATTATGATACAGATGCAAATGAAGTATTAAGTGAACCAATCGGCATAGGTCGCGAAGGGTGGATGACGCCCGTATCGGTTAGTAAAGTGTACCGCAAACAAGCAGATCCGGATTGGCATCCACCTGCATCAATACGTGCTTATATGGCGAGCGAAGCTGGCCGTGAATTGCCTGACGTGGTGCCTGCAGGTCCTGATAATCCTTTGGGTAAATATGCAATCTATTTAACATTAAAAGGTTATTTGATTCATGGCACCAATAATCCGGCGAGCGTGGGTAAACGTTCAAGTTCGGGTTGTATCCGAATGTTTCCGGAAGGAATAGAAACACTGTATCAGAAAGTTTTACCAGGGGCTCCAGTTACAATTGTGAATGAACCATATAAATTTGGTTGGGAAAATGATCAATTATATATGGAAGTGCACATTCCGTTAAAAGAAGATGATTTAGATTTAGATGAAAATCCAGACCCAATAGTTAATAAAATTAAAGAAATTGGTGATAAAACACCACTAATGGTTAATTGGGAAAAAGTTTTTGAAACTGTGAAACAGAAAAAAGGTATTCCCGTAAGAATTGGTCGTAAAGCATCATTAGTTGAGCAAATGGCGAATAAAATGAAATTATTAGATGGCATTCAACCGAGTACGAGGTAAACATGCAATCTCTATCTCGTGTTGAAAAAAAATTGTTCGTTTATACTAAAAAAGCGATTCGCGAATTTAACATGATTCAACCACATGATAAAGTAATGGTCTGTTTATCAGGTGGTAAGGATTCGTATACTTTATTAAATATTTTAAATTTAATCAGGCAATCACCTGATTGTCCATTTTCATTGTTCGCATTTACATTAGATCAGTCACAGCCAGGTTGGGATGACAGCGGTATGCGACAATGGTTGCAGGCAAAAGGCATACCATTTGAAATTTTAAAACGTGATACTTACTCCATTGTGAAAGAAAAAATTCCGGAGGGTAAAACCTATTGCTCACTGTGTTCACGGCTGCGGCGAGGTAATATTTACCAATATGCCAAAAACAATGGGTTTACTAAAATTGCATTGGGCCATCATCGAGACGATTTAATTCAAACCTTACTTTTATCTTTGTTGTATAATGGTCAAATACGCAGTATGCCACCTAAATTATTAACAGATGATAAAGAACATATCGTTATCAGGCCATTAGTTTATTGCCAAGAGCGCGATATTATAACCTATGCGCAAGAACAAAATTATCCAATTATTCCTTGCACGTTATGTGGTTCGCAAGAAAATATGGCACGCGTTCGAATTAAGAAATTAATAGCTGAGTTAACTCAGGAAAACAAAAAAATACCCAGCAATATATTACACGCGCTAAGCTCAGTATCACCGAGTCAACTTATGGATCATGAGTTGTGGAATTTCACTCATTTGGAAGAAGGCTTAAGTTGAGGCGATTGTTGCAACATGAATAAACAACCAGAAAAAATACAAAAATTACTAGCAAATTTGGGCTTTGGATCGAGACGTGAAATTGAAAGTTGGTTATCTAAGGGACGTATTAAAGTAAATGGCCAACCTGCTAAATTAGGTGATCGTGCCACGCCTGAAGACAGAATTTCAATTGATGATAAATTGTGTAGACTTAAACCGCACAAAAAATCTAGACGTATATTAATTTATCATAAACCTGAAGGTGAAATATGTACACGCAAAGATACAGAGGGTAGGCCAACCATATTTGAGCATTTACCCTCATTAAGAGAACAGCGTTGGATATTAATTGGTCGTCTCGATTGTAACACGGCCGGATTATTAATTTTAACCACTGATGGTGAATTGGCCAACCGAATGATGCATCCATCCTATGAAATTGAACGGGAATATGCCGTGCGGGTTATTGGAAAAATATCTGCGGTTAATATTGCCAAGCT
>CAYSGV010000201.1:0-5417 GCA_964430685.1 uncultured Gammaproteobacteria bacterium | reverse complement strand
GATGTTTGCCCACCTGTAGTCATTTTGCTAGCCGTAGACATATTATCACCGCGTTGAGAAGCGGCGTATTCAGACCGTGCATAGTCACGTTGTTTCCGGAGATTATCTACTACTTTTGCAGCTTGTTCACCTTTTTCAACATGCTCATAAACAGTTGCTTTAGCTAAATTGCTTAAACGACTCTGAGCACTTCTAGAAGCAGTAGCTAATTTAGCTATATACTCTGTTTGTATTTTTTCTAAAGCTGCTTTTGCAGCAATTCGATCGCTATTAAAAGCACGTAATTCCGCTGTACCCGTTGCACCTGGATTCTGAGTGAGTGAAATAAGCCGAGTAACTAAACTATGTATTTCTTCGGGTAAATAAGTTTTCTCAAAATTCTCATATGTTACTTTAGCTAATTTATCAATAAAATTTTTGTTTTTGTTCGGATCAAATTCAGGTAAGTGTTTATATCTTGTAGCCACAGCACGAATATCATCAATGTAGGAGATAGTTACCTTATCCGCATCACTGTGTTCACCGATTAACCCTGCTAGACCTGCTTCGGGATTATCTGATAAAGTTAACAATTCCTTTTCTAAATTATTATACGCTTTGCTTAATGCGCCTATTAAAATCAGTTGGTTACCATTATTTGTAGAATTTTGAGCAAGTTGGGTAGTTAATTTACCAATCTCAGCTTTAAATGTTGTTAAAAAATCGATTACAAACCTATCGTCCTGAACATCTCCCACTGTTTTGGCTATTTTACGAATAACGAATCCAGTAAAGGTGCCTTGTGCTCGTACTGCTTTAGATGAAAAAGGGTTATCTGTTGGTTTAGCATAAAGAGGATTTAATGCTTTTGCTGCTTGAGATAAATCGGTGAATAAAGTTTGAAACTTTAGTAATGCATTACGATCTTCGAAAACAATTTCTTCTTCTTTTTCATCTACAGCAGCAAGTTTTTCCCCAGTAAGTGCAGGTTTTGCGTCTGATGTACTTGCTGTTGCAACAGAGTGCCGAGATGAATTTACTAGTGCGCTTGAACTAGATGCGGCAATGACAGATGAACTGTCACCTCTGCCACTAGATGTAGCAGGTCCAGTTGGTGCGGGGGTAGCTGTAGATGGTGGGAGTAATGCTGGTGATTGAATGACAGCTGCTCCTTGTCCTAATACTGGAGATAGAGCCTCATCAATAGGTAATACAGTTGGATGTGTAGCGGATGTGCCTGAAGCAGCTGTAGCTGGTGGTTTGCCACTTGGCGTAGGGCGAATGGGTGGTGCGCCAGGTACGTGAGCAAATGCTCCTTGGAGCAGTGTGGGTTGAGGTACAGCAGTATAGTAACTACCACTGAACATGCCGCCTAACCAACTACCGCGTGGTTGTGCCGATGCCGGAACACCTGTAGCGCTTGTAGCTCCATTTGATAATTCTTCTTTTTTTGTATCCATAATTTATTCCCTATTGTTTTGTAGTTTTAGTATAATAACATTTTTGCCAATTTAATTGAATAATATTTGAAATCAACATAAAAGTGTTATGAGGTCAGGATGAAACAATATCGTAAAACATGTGAATTGACAACCGGTTTAACACAAAAACATTGCTTACCGTGTGAAGGTGGTGTGCCCACACTTACAAAAAGTGAAGTGAGCAAGGCATTAAAAGAATTACCACAATGGCAAATGCGCAAAGATGGTAAAGAAATTTTTCGTGATTATAAATTCAAAAATTATTATGAAACAATGGCTTTTGTGAATGCTGTTGCGTGGATGGCGCATCAAGAGAATCATCATCCAGATTTAGAAGTGGGTTATAACCATTGTTTGGTGCGTTACAGTACACATGCAATTGATGGCATATCCGAAAATGATTTAATTTGTGCCGCGAAGGTTTCAGCAATCATTGCTTGAGACCTATTTCGCGTATGGATTTGTTCCTGATTTCAACTGAATTCGAACGGGTGTACCAACCAATTTGAGTTCAGTTCTAAATTTATTTTCTAAATAACGCGCATAACTTTGCGGCAATTCATCCACTAAATTACCATGGATAACAATACAAGGTGGATAATGTCCGCCGGGGTGCGCGTAGCGTAATTTAATACGCCGACCGCGAACCAATGGTGGTTGATGTTCACTAACAGCTTGCTGCAAAATTTTGGTTAACTTGGGCGTAGACAATTTGCGCCCTGCACTTTCATAAGCTTTATTTACCGCTTTCAACAAATGCCCCACATTGGTGCCGTGTAAAGCTGAAATAAAGAATTTTTCCACGTAATTCAAAAAAGGTAAACGGCGATCAAGTTCCATTTTCACTTGTGAGCGCGTGTGATCATCAAGACCATCCCATTTATTGACTGCAAAGACCATGGCTTTACCCATTTCGTACGCTTTGCCAATTAAATGTAAATCTTGATCGGTAATATTATCGCGCGCATCAATTAAAATGATGACAACATCAGCAACTTCAATGGCTTGTAAGGTTTTAACGATGGAAAATTTTTCAATTACTTCATGCACCCGTGCGCGTCGTCGCATACCTGCTGTATCAATGATGGTGTACGCGCGCGAAAGACGATCGAAGGGAATATAGATGCTGTCGCGCGTTGTTCCGGGTTGATCATAAACAATCACTCGATCTTCACCGAGTATACGATTAACCAGGGTGGATTTACCTACATTGGGTCGACCGATAATCGCAAATTTAATACGCTTTTGTTCACTCTCTTCTGGTAGTAACTGATCAGCTTTTTCTTGTACGGATTGTTTGAGTAATTGTTCTAGGTGTGATGTACAGTCATCGATACCTTGACCATGTGCAGCAGCAACAGCAAAAACAGATGCATAACCCAATTTATAAAAATCAATCAAGGCAATGTTTTTATCTAAGCCTTCTGTTTTATTTACCAGTAGTAACACAGGTTTTTGTTGGTGTTTGCGCAGTTTAGCAGCGATTTCTTCATCGGCAGCTGTTAAACCACTGCGCGCATCAACCATAAATAAAATAACATCAGCTTCGTTTAAGGCTTGCTCGGTTTGTTTGGCCATGAGTTCGCTCATGCCATCAGCACTCCCCTCGCCTACGCCACCCGTATCAATAACAATGCATTTGATATGGTCGAGTTCTGCTAAACCATATTGTCGATCGCGCGTTAAACCTGGTTCATTGGCAACCAGTGCAGCACGTGTATTGGTAAAATAATTAAACAATGTCGATTTACCAACATTGGGTCGACCAACAATGGCAATTACAGGTAAATAAGAATTTGACTCGGTCATTTTTTCATCATATTTCGTAAGACATAAGGCAATATACCACCGTTTTGGTAATAAAGTGCTTCGGGTTGTGTATCAATACGACACACTAATTCAACAGAATTTTTACTGCCATCTGGTTTTTGAATGGTTGCTGTTAACCGCATTTTGGGTTTAATTCCTTGTGCTAAACCGGTAATGCTAATGACTTCTTCACCAGTTAAATGAAGTGTTTTTCGATTGACACCATCCATAAATTGCAAAGGCAACACACCCATGCCGATTAAATTACCACGATGAATGCGTTCAAAACTTTCAGCAATGACAGCGTGTACACCCAACAATAAAGTGCCTTTCGCTGCCCAATCACGTGATGATCCGGTACCGTATTCTTTGCCACCTATAATGATAAGGGGAATTTGTTTTTGCAGGTATGCCATGGCCGCATCATAAATGGGTTCAACTGCACCGTTTAATAAATTCTTGGTAAATCCACCTTCAACGTTGCTTAACATTTCATTGCGTATGCGCACATTCGCGAATGTACCACGCATCATCACTTCATGATTGCCGCGTCGTGAACCGTATGAATTAAAATCACGCGCCTCAACTTTATGTTCAGTTAAATATTCACCGGCAGGGCTTTTTAATTTGATACTACCAGCTGGTGAAATATGATCGGTGGTAATACTGTCACCCAGTAGCGCTAATATGCGGGCATTTTGTATGTCACTGATTGCGCTGCTGCCTTTTTGCAAATGGCTAAAATAAGGCGGATTATTAATATAGGTTGAGCTTTTATCCCACGCATAGGTTTCACCGGTGGCAACAGGTAATGTTTGCCAATCTTGATCACCAGTAAATACATCTTTATATTCAGTTTGAAACATTTGGCCGGTAATCTTAGTCATGGCTTGACGAATTTCTTGTTCCGATGGCCAAATTTCACGCATTAAAACTGGTTTGCCATTTCGATCCACCCCGAGTGGATCGGTCACTAAATTAATATTGATGGTGCCCGCCAATGCATAAGCGACGCACAATGGTGGTGATGCAAGCCAATTGGCTTCAACCGAAGGATGTATGCGTCCTTCAAAATTGCGATTGCCAGAAAGTACTGATGAAACCATTAAGTGTTCATTTTTAATTACTTCTTCAATAGCGGCATCGAGTGGGCCGGAATTGCCAATACAAGTCGTGCAACCATAACCCACTAAATTAAAGCCAAGTTCGTCTAAATATTTTTGTAAACCCGTTTGCAGAAAATATTCGCTAACCACTTTTGAACCAGGTGCCAGTGAAGTTTTGACCCATGGTTTTACGGTTAATCCTCGTTCAACTGCTTTTTTAGCCATTAAACCGGCGGCGAGCATTACGGATGGATTTGAGGTGTTTGTGCAACTGGTAATTGCGGCAATGACTACATCGCCGTGTTGCAATTGTGCTTTTTTACCATCATAACTGGATTGTTTGGTTGTTGCGGCTGCTCTACCATCAAGGGTTAACACACTATTAAATGTTTGTGCGACTTGTGTTAACGGTACGCGATCTTGCGGACGTTTTGGTCCAGCCAATGAAGGTTCAATCTGTGCTAAATCAAGTTGCAAATTGACGCTATAACTTTTTTCTGGCGTTGATGCATCGTGCCATAAACCTTGCGCTTTGGCATATGCAGTAACTAAAGCAATGGTTTGTTCCTCTCGACCAGTTAAACGTAAATATTCAATGGTTTCTTGGTCAATGGGGAAAAAGCCACAGGTTGCACCATATTCAGGCGCCATGTTGGAAATGGTGGCACGATCGGGTAAAGATAAATGCGCAAGTCCACTGCCATAAAATTCTACAAATTTATTTACCACACCTTGCTTGCGCAACATTTCCGTTACCGTTAACACGAGATCGGTTGCGGTTACGCCTTCACGCAAGTTGCCAACCAGTTTGACACCAACAATTTCGGGAATGATCATCGAGTAAGGTTGGCCTAACATTACTGCTTCTGCTTCAATACCACCCACACCCCAACCAAGTACACTTAAGGCATTAATCATCGTTGTGTGGCTGTCTGTGCCGACTAATGTATCGGGGTAAGCAAAAGTTTTACCTTCATTTTCAGAGTCCCAAATGACTTTGGCTAAATATTCCAGATTGACTTGGTGACAGATACCAGTACCG
>CAYSGV010000200.1:0-5433 GCA_964430685.1 uncultured Gammaproteobacteria bacterium | reverse complement strand
CCGATGAAGTTAGAAGACATGCCCATTATGTGATGGAAACAGGCAAAAATATATATGTTGAAGAACGTGTCACCGATAATAACGGTACGGCTCGATATTATATGGCAGCCAAAATGCCTCTACGAGATGACAATGGTGATATCATCGGCATTATCGGTAACTCTTCTGATATTACGGAATTAAAAAATACTCAAATGCAACTTGAAATTGCACGTAAACGTTCAGAACTTGCTGACCAAGCCAAGATGCAATTTCTAGCCACAGTAAGCCATGAACTTCGCACCCCGCTCAATTGCATATTAGGAATGTCAGAGATACTTAAAATACGACTAAAGGATAATAACTACAGTGAATTAGCCTATGATATCAATGCTTCCGGGCAACATTTACTCTCACTGGTTGATGATATTTTAGATTTTTCAAAATTAACTTCTGATACTTTAGCATTACATAATGAGGTATTTAATCTAAATAAACTAATTGATGAAATAGCAAATAATTTGCGTTTCCAAATTGGTCGCAAGCCAATTGATCTTAAGGTTCATTTTGATAAAAATATATCTGATTACATTTGCGCAGATAAACGACGCATTAGGCAAATTATATTGAATCTTGGCTCAAATGCGATTAAATTCACCCCTGCAGGAGAAATAACCATTGCGGTCGAACTGAAAAAGTCTACACCTAAGCCACTGCTCATATTTTCCATAACTGATACAGGCATCGGCATTCCAGAAGACAAGCAAACCGTAATTTTTGAACGATTTGCACAAATTAACTCAGGTTATACACGTAACTACGAAGGAATTGGTTTAGGTTTAGCAATTTGCAAACAGCTTGTCATGCAAATGGGTGGTGACATTTACGTGAACAGCACTCTTGGGAAAGGATCGTGCTTTTGGTTTGAGCTCTCTCCTGATTTAATGCAATTAAGCGACATTCAAACAGAGATGAAAGAAAACAAACAACAACACATCCAGTTACACAGACATATTTTACTCGTTGAAGATAACAAGCTGAATCAAAAAGTGGCACTTATGCTTCTTGAGCAAGAAAATTGCACAGTTGATTTGGCAGAAAATGGCACTGAAGCCTTAGCAAAAATTTTAAAAAATTCATATGATTGTGTTTTAATGGATCTTTCTTTACCTGATATTGACGGTATTGAAATTACCAAACAAATTCGAGCCAAACGCGTTACTGATCTACCCATTATCGCTGTAACCGCACATGCCTACGAGGAAACACGAATTGATTGTATCAATGCAGGAATGAATGACGTTCTCAACAAACCTATTTCAATAGAAAAATTACGCGAGTTATTTAATCGTATACCACCACAGGTTAAATCCACTTAGATAATTATGTATCGTCTCTTTATATAGACACAGATATAAACTTTACAAAAGAAAATAAAGAAATAATCAATGAATTTGTTTATTATCTAAATATATCACTGATTGATTATTTCTATCATCTATTTTCGAAAACAGTTTGTCTAGCGTATCCCCATGCTGCTCATTGGTTTCTGATAATTCGCGCATTGCTAAAAGGATATCTTGCATGCTTAAAAAGTGTTGTGCTAATTCTGCAAATAATTTATTGCTGAATCGATTAGATACGAGTCGATATGCAGTTTGACCTAGGGTTACAAAGTAATTCGGATCGATTGAAGTTCTACGAATATGTTCTGCATAGAGACCTGATAAGAGTAAACATTTATCGCCAACATCACGTAAGCGCCATTGTTGCAAGCCACTGCATAATTGTAAACTTTCTAAAAACTCAACACCAATTATACTGTTTACCAAATCGGGTTGGTCACAAAATCGCATAAGTAAAAAAACGAGATAGCTTTCTAAATTATCACCTAGTACAAGATGTCTTTGCGACTCCAATTCATTAACTAATGCATACCACTGTGCTGTTGATGTTGGTTGTAGGATTAATGTTGGCATACATTTCTCCTTTCCCTTACGTTTGGTCTATTTGTTAATTTCTCCTTTTTGCTAAAAAAATACTCCCTTATTTTTAGTTTAGTAAAAGATAAGGAAAATGTGAAATCTTAAGGAAACCTTACGTGATAATCTAGATTACGTTCTGATAGATAATTTCTATATTTTCTTGATTAAATATCGGTTCCAACTGTAATAACAGCTCCGAGGATAATTGAACTGACCAATTAGAATCAGCATTAAGCAATACAGCGGATTCTTCAGTCTGATAGATTAGACGTACTTGTGTTGTACCGCCACGATAGTTAGCTAATATATTCGCAATATCACTAATTTGTGTTTTTTCAAAAAATTTAGCAGATAACTTCAATAACAATTGTTGTGCACATTTTTCCCGCATTTCATTAATGGGGTAAATACGTCGACCGATCATGCGTAAAGATTGGGTAAATTCATCTAAATTTACTTCACCTTCAATGATATAAATTTGATCTTTTTGTAGTTTGGGTTGTGCTTCACGAAATAGATCTGAAAATAAAGTTATATCCATACGGCTGCTGCGATCTTCTACCGTAATTACTGCCATTTTATTACCATTTTTAGTGATAATATTACGTTGTGATATAAGTATGCCGGCAATCCGAGCAGATTGTGTCTGTAATTGCTGTAATTCATTAATCGGTATTATATTAATCGATGCGAATTCATTTTGAAAACGGTCCAGTGGATGACCCGTTAAATAAAACCCTAATGTTGCTTTTTCACCTTGCAACCGCTCTATTTCGCTAAGTGGTTTTGCCTGCTGATACACAAATTGTGAATAATCATAATTAAGTGGATCGGTTGATGTGAACAAATCTGTTTGTTTTTGCGTTTGCCGTAGCTTCACTTGCTCTGCTTGTTGCATCGCTAACCCTAAACTTGCCAGCAAATTTGATCGCGTCTCGCCAAAACTATCACAGGCTCCTGATCGTATGAGTGCATCACACACCCGTTTATTAACTTTACGTAGGTCCACAAACAAACAAAATTGTAATAAATGTTTAAATTGACCAATACGTTCGCGGGCATTTACAATTTCTTCAATTGCTGATTCCCCTACTCCTTTTATAGCACCAAGACCAAAACGGATGGTATCATCGTCTGCAACTGTAAAAAGGTAAGCACTATGATTTACGTCAGGCGGAAGAATATTCATTTTGAGGCGTTTACACTCTTCAATAAAGAAAACGACTTTATCAGTATGATCAAGATCAGACGATAGCACGGCCGCCAAATACTCTGCTTTATAATGTGCTTTTAGCCATGCTGTTTGGTATGAAATGAGCGCATAAGCTGCCGAATGCGATTTATTAAAGCCGTAACCAGCAAATTTTTCCATCAAATCAAATATTGTATTTGCGGTATCACCATCTACATTTTTCTGTTTTGCACCAGTAATAAATATTTGCCGCTGCTTGGCCATTTCTTCAGGTTTCTTTTTACCCATTGCTCGGCGGAGTAAATCAGCTTCACCCAATGTATAGCCAGCCAATACTTGCGCAATTTGCATCACTTGTTCTTGATAGAGAATAACACCATAAGTTGGTCGTAATATGCCTGCCAAGGCTTCATGTGGATAAATAACTTGTGCACGGCCATGCTTTCGATCAATAAAATCTTCAACCATACCTGACTGCAATGGTCCGGGTCTATAAAGTGCGACTAGTGCTATGATGTCTTCAAAGCAGTCGGGTTGTAGGCGCTTGATTAACTCTTTCATACCACGTGATTCTATTTGAAAGACCGCAGTGGTTTCGCAGCGTTTAATTAACTCATACGTTTTTATGTCATCCAGTGGAATTTGTAAGCAATCTACTAATGGCTCATTACTTTGTTTTTGCTTAATGCGATCATTGATCATTTTAATTGCCCAATCAATAATCGTTAAAGTACGTAAGCCTAAAAAGTCGAATTTGATCAAGCCAACTGATTCAACATCCTCTTTATCAAATTGGGTCACTGTAATATTTTCAGACCCCGCTTCACAATATAGTGGCGTAAAATCAGTTAGTGCGGTAGGCGCAATGACTACGCCGCCAGCATGCTTGCCTGCATTACGGACAATTCCTTCTAATTTTTTGGCTAAGTCGATTAATTCAGTTACTTCTTCTTCTTGCTCATAACGCTCGCGCAAGAGCTCTTCTTGTTGCAAAGCTTTATCGAGTGTGATGCCTAATTCAAAAGGAATTAACTTTGCAATTTTGTCGACAAATCCATATGGATAACCTAAGACACGGCCAACATCACGTACCACAGCTTTAGCGGCCATAGTACCAAAGGTAATAATTTGTGCGACACAATCGCGTCCATATTTATTCGTAACGTATTCTATGACACGGTCACGACCTACCATACAAAAATCAATATCAAAATCAGGCAATGATACCCGCTCTGGATTGAGAAAACGCTCAAACAATAAATCATATTGTAGTGGATCAAGATCGGTAATTTGCAATGCATAGGCAACCAGTGAGCCAGCGCCCGATCCTCTACCTGGTCCAACAGGAATACCTTGTTTTTTAGCCCATGCAATAAAGTCTGCAACTATTAAAAAATAACTTGCATAACCCATGCGGTTAATGACTTCACACTCTGTGTGCAATCGTTGTTGATAGGTATGAATTTGTTGAGCATTAAAAGTATATTGTGCTAAACGTTTTTCTAAACCTATTTGTGCTAATTCTGTACAATATTTTTCTGGGGTGCATTGATTAGGCGTTGAAAATTTTGGTAAATAAATGTTACCTAATGCAACTTCAAGATTACATCGCTTAGCAATTTCTACAGAATTTTGTAAACTTTCAGGTAAATCATGAAAAAGAGCGCACATTTCATTTTCAGTTTTTAAATATTGTTCTTGATTATAAATTTTGGGTCGTGCTGGGTCGTTCATTGCACAACCTTGTTGTATACACACCCTCGCTTCATGCGCATCAAAATCCTGTTTGTAGATAAAACGAACATCATTGGTAGCAACAATGGGTAAACCTTGTCGTTGTGCACAATCTAACACAGCAGACAAATACTGCTCTTGCTGTAGACGTCCATTGCGCTGTACTTCAATATAATATCGATTGGGAAACAACTTTGCCCATGCTTGCGCATAATGATTTGCTGCCTGTTCATTACCTTGTAACAACGCTTGCCCAATATCACCAAAACGCTCACCTGAAAGTGCAATTAAGTTTGACGTGTTGCCTTGTAGCCAACTTTTTTCTATTTGTGGCTGAAATGGGTAATTTTTTTGCCCTTCTAAATAGGCGCGTGAAATAAGTTGAATCAACGATTGAAACCCTGCAATATTTTGACACAACAAAGTAATCAGAAAAGGTTGATTGGCATTGTTTTCATTTATAACTGCCAAATCGGCACCGATAATGGGTTTAATGCCTAAGGATGTGGCAGCTTGGAAAAATTTTACTGTGGCAAACAAATT